>JAQBWE010000143.1 GCA_027625315.1 Planctomycetota bacterium | reverse complement strand
GTAGAGGAACAGGCCGAGGGTGAACAAGAACCCATGCATGTTCGTGGTCGGGGTGCCGGCTGCGCTCTGCGTGATGACGCCCGCTAGCAGGGTGGCGAGGGCGGACTGCAGCCCGCCGGGCCGTACCCAGGCGAGGTAGGCCCCATACGCGGCTGCGATCAAGAGCTGCAGCCACAGCATGCCCAGGCCCGCCGGCGTGAACACCCACGTCATGAGCGGGAAGAAGACGACGCTGCCGATCACGTAGATCTTCAGCCGCCGCAGCCCGCGCTCTGCGAAGGGATGCAAGCTCGCGTCCACCGCACGCTCCGCGGCGCGCATGGCTTCCAACTCCGGATCGTCGATCCGCGGCGGCGGGGGCAGGGCCCGGCCCTGCTGGTCGAGCAGCGCACGCGGACGAGCGGCCTGGGGCCGGTGAAGGGCCACGTCACCCTGTCGACCGAGCCGCCGACTGTGCTGAAGGGCCTGCGCCCCTGACGGCGGCGTTGCCTGGTGCTCCTCGCCGGCGCGCCGTGCGCCCGTTCGCCGCCCCCCGTACGCTGGCGCAGAGAACGGGAGGCGGACGCATGGACATCGACATCGGCCACGTTGTGGCTTGGCTGCTGGTCGGCGGAGTCGCGGGCGCGCTCATCGGGCGCGTGGCCAAGGGTCGGCGCGAGGGCTTCGGCTTCTGGCGCAACACCCTCCTCGGCGCCACCGGTGCCGTGCTGGGGACGTTCCTGTTTCGCGTGCTGGGTGTCAGCTTCGGGCTCGACAACCTGAAGATCACGTTCAACGACCTCGTCGCCGCGATCATCGGTTCCCTGATCGTGCTGCTGATCGTGTGGCTCATCCGCCGGGGCAAGAAGGAGCCGCCCGCCGAGTAGCAGGCGGCGGGCTGCGTGCCCTCAGGAACTGGCGCGGCTCGCGACCACAACGGCCGCCATGCGCTCGGCGATGAGGTCCGCTTCCTCCCGCGTCGTGCACGCGGGGGGCATGGCGTAGAGCGTGTCGCCCAGCGGCCGCAGCAGCACGTCCGGGGACTCGCTTGCGCACGCTGCGCCGAGCGCCGCCGTGCCCGCCTCCGCGTACCCGCCGCCCGCGCCCACGTCGAGCGCGACGATCCCGCCGAAGCGGCGCAGCGTGGGCTCGGCCCCGAGCCGCTCGCGCAGTCCGGCCTCGATGCGCGTGCCCAGCCTCGCGAGGAGGCCGGGTGTGTTTTCCGTGCGCGCGAGCTCCAGCGAAGCGAGCGCGACCGCGCAACCGAGGGGATGCGCCGTGAACGTGTGGCCGTGAAAGAACATCGCCGCGCGATCCTCCGAGCGAAACGCGTCGAAGATCGACTCCGTGAACAGGGTCGCGGCGAGCGGGAGCATGCCGCCCGTCAGGCCCTTGGCGAGGCAGAGCGCATCGGGCGTTACGTCGGCCTGCTCGCACGCGAACAGGGTCCCCGTGCGGCCAAAGCCCGTCATGACCTCGTCGGCAACGAGATACACGCCGTGCTTGTCGCAGAGCCGCCGGGCCGCGTGGACCACGGCGGCCGGAACCGGCCGCATGCCGGCCGCACCCTGCACGATGGGTTCGAGAATGAGGGCCGCCGTTTCGGCGCCATGCGTCGCAAAGCAGCGCTCAAGCGCTTCGATCGTGGCCTCGGAGCGCTCCACGCGAAACAGCAGCGGGGCAAACTCGCGGAAGAACGGGTCCGGTTCGCCCACCGCCATCGCACCGAAGGTGTCACCGTGGTACCCGCCGCGGAGCGCGATGAAGCGTGAGCGCTGCGCTTCGCCGCGCCGGCGCGCCGCGGCATAGCAGGCCTTGAGCGCGACCTCGACCGCCGTGCTGCCGTTATCGCTGTAGAAAACCCGGCTCAGACCCGCGGGGGCCTTGGCGAGAAGCTGCTCGGCGAGCGTGACGGCCGGTTCGTGCGTGCAGCCCGCGAATAGGACGTGATCCAGCTGGCGAGCCTGTGCGGTCAGCGCCTCGACGAGGCGCGGGTGACCGTGACCATGCAGGCAGGCCCACCACGAGGAGATGCCGTCCAGCAGGCGGCACCCGTCGGCCAGCTCGAGCCAGGCGCCGCGCGCACTGCGAATCGCGAGTGGCTCGCGGGCGAGACCGTGCTGCGTGTAGGGGTGCCAGCACGCGTCGGCGTCGCGGACCCACCAGGGCGCGCGCATGTTCATCGCCACACGGCCGTCAGGTCGTTGACCGCCAGCCACGCGTCGAGCGTCGCCGGCGCGAGCTCTGCGAAGGGCTCGAGCTCGTAGAGCGGCAGCGAGCCCAGGCGGCCGCGTAGCGTGCCGACGTTCTGGGCATGGCGCGGACCCACGAGGAACAGCGCCCGCAGCGCGATGCCCCGGCGGCGCAGGGCCTCTACGGTGAGCAGCGTGTGATTGAGCGTGCCCAGGCCACTGCGCGCCACGAGCACGCACGGGGCCCCGAGGGCCCGCACGATGTGGCTCTGGTCGGTGGTTTCGTCCAGCGGCACGAGCAAGCCGCCGGCTGTCTCGATGATCGTGCGCGCCTGCGGGTCCGCGGCGGTCACGCCACGCACACCCGCGAGGACGTCGGCCGCGCTGAGCGTGCGGCCCTCGGCGGCCGCGGCCTGGTCGATGGACGCCGGTCGCCCGAACCACCAGAGGGGAGCGGGCGCGTGCGCTGCGTCCAGAGCCGTGAGCGCGCGCACGGTCGCGGTGTCGTCATCCGTGCCCGTCTGCACGGGCTTGAGGTAGCGCACGCGCTCGCCGCGCCGGCATGCATCGCGTGCGAGCAGGGCCGCGACCACCGTCTTGCCCACGCCCGTGTCGGTGCCCACGATCACGCGCGGAGTCGTGCACGGCAGCGCGGGTGTCGGCGCGGGCGCGCGCGGCGCCGCGCCAATCTCAGCGGCGAGTGCGGCCAGCGTGGCGTCGTCGTGATCAGCGCGGCAGACGAGCCGCAGCCCGCTCTCGCCCTCGGGCACGGTGGGGGGGCGGACCGCGCGGGCGTCGAAGCCCGCGCTGGACAGCTGACGTGCCAGGGCCAGGGCCTCCCGCGCACCGCCGACGCGAATCGGCACGATCGGACTCTCGCCTGGCGCCTCCACGCCCTGGCGCGCGAGCAGCGTGCGCAGCGTTCGCGCGGCTGCATGGGTGCGCTCGCGCCGTGCGGGCTCCGCGCACACCAGTTCGATCGCGCGAACAAGTGCTGCGGCCAAGGCCGGCAGGGGTGCCGTGGTGAACACGAACGCGCGGCCGCGGTTGAGCAGCCACTCGATGACCTCGCGGCCCGCGACGACGAAGGCTCCGCCTACGCCTAGCGCCTTGCCGCCCGTGATCGTGCGCGCGAGCACGCGCGGCAAGTCCACGGCGCGCCCCGCGCCTTCGGCGCCGTACAGGCCCGCCGCGTGTGCTTCATCCACGATCAGCCACGCGTCGTGCTCTGCCGCCAACTCGGCATAGCGGTCGAGCGGAGCCAACGCGCCGTCCATGGAGTACACCGACTCGACCACGATGTAGCGCCGCCGGAAACCACCCGCACAGGCGAGGCGAGCGGCGAGGTCCTCAGCGTCGTTGTGCGCGAACACCTCAAGCGTCGCCGGGCCGAGTCGCGCGCCGTCGATGAGCGATGCGTGATTGCGTGCGTCCGACAGGATCAGGTCTTCCGCACCCGGCACCGTCGCCAGCAGCGCGAGGTTGGCGTGGTAGCCGCTGGGGAACAGCAGCGCGGCCTCGGTGCGCTGCCAGCGCGCCGCCGCGGACTCGGCCTCGGCGTGCACGGGCGTGTGGCCGCCGAGTAGCCGCGCCGCGCGGCCTCCCGTGCCGTAATCCGCCAGTGCGGCGCGGGCGGCCTCGGCGAGCCGGGGGTCGCCCGCGAGGCCCAGGTAGTCGTTCGTGCAGAAGTCGTGTCCCGCCGGCAGTACGAGGCTGCGCCGCAGGCCCGCTCGATCCCAGGCGACCAGTGCGTCGAGGATCGGATCAACCATGGGCGGGCGTCGCGTGCTCCGCGCATGCCGCGCTGGCCGGGGACTCACCTTGCATCCGGAGGCCGAGCTTCTGGAAGAGTGCCGCGTCCGCGTCCGGCTCGGGGTTGGGCGTCGTCAGCAGCGTGTCGCCGAGGAAGATCGAGTTGGCGCCTGCCAAGAAGCACAGCGCCTGGGCCTCCTCCGAGAGGGAGGTGCGGCCCGCGCTGAGTCGCACGTACGCCTCAGGCATCACGATACGCGCCGTGGCAACGGCCCGCAGGAGCGCGTCCCAAGGCAAGGGGGGGGTGTCGGCGAGGGGTGTGCCCGCCACGGCCACGAGCGCATTGATCGGCACGCTCTCTGGCTGCGGATCGAGGGAGGCCAGGGCGTGGATGAGGCCGATGCGGTCCTCAAGCCCCTCACCGAGCCCGAGGATGCCGCCGCAGCAGACCTTCATGCCGGCGTGGCGAACGGCCTCGAGCGTGCGGAGGCGATCGGCGTACGTACGCGTCGTGATGATCTTCTCGTAGTGCTCAGGCGAGGTGTCGAGATTGTGGTTGTAGTAGTCGAGTCCCGCGGCCTGCAGGCGCTCAGCCTGGCTCTCGTCGAGCATGCCGAGCGTGGCGCACGTCTCGAGGCCGAGCGCTTTGACACCCGCCACCATGTCCAGCAGTTGGTTGAACTCGCGGCCGTCGCGCGCCTCGCGCCAGGCGGCGCCCATGCAGAACCGATCTGCCCCCGCGGCCTTGGCGCGGCTGGCGGCGGCGAGCACATCGTCGGTTGCCATGAGCGGCTCGCGTTCAAGCTCGGCATTCCAGTGCGCGGACTGGGGGCAGTACGCGCAGTCCTCGGGGCACGCGCCGGTCTTGATGCTCAGGAGTGAGGCGCACTGCACGGTGTCGGGCGCGTGATGGGCGCGGTGAACCGTCGCCGCGCGAAACACGAGCGACAGCAGCGGGCCATCGTGGATGACGCGGATCGCGGCCCGCGAGAGGGGCTGGCTGGCCATGGCGGTCATCGTTTCCTCCGGGAGGGGGGACAGTACGGCCCCCGCCAAGTGTGGGCTAGTTACCCTTGTGGAGCGTGAGCCCATGAGCCTTGACGGCCGAGTCGAACACGGGCTTTACGCCCGCTCCGAACAGCATGCGGGCCTCGTGCTCCGCGCCGTCGCGGTAGACGTGGACCCACGTGCACTCGAAGCAGATCAGGAGCTCCACGGTGCGGCCATCGTGTGTGAAGCGCAGAGCGTGGCGCGGCCAGAAGCAGGACGCCGGTCCCGCGCCCTCGCCCTTGAGGCCGCGGTAGACCGCCTCGACGATGCTGCGGTGCTCCGTGTCGTCCGTCACGGTCACCCGACCGAGCACGCCGTAGCCGCGCAGGCGGTCGGTCTCCGGCGACAGCTTGCCGTCGACGAGCTGGTGGGGGTTGAGCGTGAGTAGTTCGACACTGGCCGCGTGCTCGATGATGTCGCGGCCCCCTTCGCCGAAGGCGGAGATGACCTCCTTCTCGTCGCGCCCGGCGAACGGAATCGAGCGCGCGTTCTCGGCGCGCGTCGCGGGCCGCGGCGCAGGATCTCCGCATGCGGCGAGGCTCGCGCTGAGCGCGAGCAGGGCCAGGACGATCCAGCGCATCGAGCCTCCTCTCCTGCGGGCTACGCCTGCAGCATCGCCTCGATGCGGTCCAGGCCTAGTTCCACGTTCGCGTACGGAGGACCGAACGAGAAGCGCATGTACTGGTCAAAGCGCGACGGGCCCGTGCGTTCCTTGCCCGGATTCACGTCGAAGAACCGTCCGGGCACGGTCATGACCTTGCGCTCGAGCGCACGGCGGAAGAACACGTCCGCATTGTTGAACGGTGCGGGCAGCTTGGCAATCGAGCCCCAGACGTAGAACGTCGACTCGCTTTCATGCGCCGGCTCGATGCCCATGCGCCTGAGGCGCTCGAGCATGAGGTTGCGCTTCTTGGCGAACGCGACGCGGAGTGCGTTGGTCTCTTGATCGGCGCGGGCGGGCTCGAGTACGTCGAGCGCTGCGCGCTGCATCGGGCGTGCGGGTCCGCCGTCGATGGCGCTGGCCGCGCGCCCGAGCGTGTCGATCCAGCGCTTGGGGCCCACAGCCCAGCCGATGCGCCAGCCGGGATAGCGGTAGCTCTTGGTGAGCCCGTCGATGATGAGGACGGGGTCGTCCTCGACGTCTTCCACGTGCGCGGCAGCGGAGATCGGGCCCGCGCCAGGCTGCCCGTCGGGCGTGTAGATGAAGTGCGAGTAGAACTCGTCGCTGATCAGGGCGCAGCCGTGCTCACGCGAGGCGCGCACGTAATGCGCCAGTTCCGGCCCCTGGACGACTTGTCCAGTGGGATTGCAGGGGTTGCTGAACAGGAAGGCGCCCAGCCGCTGCTTCACGATCGCGCGCTCGTAGTCGGCCGCCGGGATGCGGAAGCCGTGCTCCGCCTGCGCCGGCAGGTGAACGGGCGTGAGCCGATGCCGGTGGTAATCGAACATGTCCTCGTACGCGGTGTAGTCCGGCGTCTGGTAGCCGACACGGATCGCGCCGAGCGCTGCGAAGGTGCGCGAGAGCATGAGGCGTCCGCCCATGCACACAGCGACGTTCTCGGGTCCGTACTGGCTGCGCTTGCCCTGGCGGTAGAGGCGGTTGTAGTGCTCGGCGATGCGCTGCACGAGCGGGTCGACGCCATTGATGTGACCGTAGGCGTGGTCCATGGGCTCGAGTCGGATCGTGTCGTAGCGCGCGGGCGCGCCCTCGATCGTGCCCACCTCCGGTTGCCCCTGGCCGAGGTTGCACCAGTCCGGGTCGCCGTTCACGAAGCCGAGCTTCATCGCCTCGGCCACGACGTAAATGACCCCCATGAAGGGGATGTCTCGGAAGGCGGCGCGTGCGCCTTCCGGGTCGGCAGTCTTCGTGGTCATGCGGTCCCTAGGATGAAAGAGTGACGTAGAGATTGATGGCGTCGGGGTTCTCGACGAGGTCGCAGCCGTAGGCGTGCAGCGTGATCATCGTCTCGCCGGTCCCGTTGTAGATGCGGTGCACGTCACCGAGTCCGGGGCGTACGGCGCAGCGCGCGCCCGGGCCGTGCTCAGTGTGCGACGTCTCGTCGGCCTCGTGCGTCCCGTCGGCCGTCTCGCGGCAGTCGTAGCAGACGACGGTCGCTCGGCCCTCGAACACGCCGACCGAGCACCAGGCCGTGTGACCGTGAACGACGGTGCCCTGCCCCGGGAGCCAGATGAGGGCGAGCAGCGTGAAGCGTCCGTCCGGATCGGCGTAGAGGCAGTGCTTGCGATAGCGGGTGCTGCCGGTCTCGCGCTGCGCGGGCAGAAGGAGATCCGAGCGCGCCAGCAGGGGAATGAGCGTGTCGGAGACGCGCTCCGGGATGTCATCTGGCGCGGTCGTCGCGAGAATCGCCTCGACCTGGGTGGCCCAGGCGCTGAGGGACGCATGCCCACCCGGCGCGAGCCCGTAGCGGGGATCGCTGCATGGGCGCGGGCGCGAAGCGGGGGCATCTCGGGTCACCGGCGGGCTCCAGGGGCTCGACCCCAGCCTACCGGTCGCGGGGCCCGGGGGGCAACCCAGCCCGACCTCGCAGGGCCTACTTGCCGTCCGCGCCGTCGGGCGCGGGCTGGGGGCTGTCCCACTTGGCCCGGATCTCGGCCGCTTCCTTCACGCGCAGTGAGCCCAGGCTGCGCAGCAGGGGCTCCGTGGCTTCCGGCGCCAGCGCATGCATCTGGCCTACGAAGCGGTAGTGCCCGTCCACGTGGGCGAACGACCAGAGATGCCACCCCGACTCCTGGCCCGGTGCGATCAGGCGCAGCGAGTACAGGGCGATCGGCGCGCTCATCGCCCGCAGGGCGACGGCCTGGAAGCCCGTCGCCAGCTCGTCGCCCGGATCGATGAAGCGCTCCGTGAGCACATCCGTGTTGCCTTCGGCGAACTGCGCTCGGATCGCGCCCGGCAGGGTCTGAACCTGGGCCACCTGCTGCGCGTACTCCGCCGTCAGACCGGCGAGGTGCTCATGTTCGGCGCCGAAGGCGCGCTCGTACCACGCGCGCGCGTCTGCGAGCACAAGGTCGCGGGCGGTCGCCTCTGCCTTCGCCGCATCGTCGCCGCGGCAGGCCGCGAGCAGCT
>JAQBWE010000142.1 GCA_027625315.1 Planctomycetota bacterium | reverse complement strand
CTCGACGAAGACGGCGCGGCCCGGACGGCGGCACACGGGCTCAGCCTGCGACCCAGTCCGACCGAGGTCCTCGCCGTCCCGGCCGACGTCGTGCGGCTGGTTTGGCCCCTCCTTGAGCGCGACGGCCGGGTTCTGCGGGGGCATCTGGGGATCGAGACCCGCGACGCGGACGCCGCCCTACGGGGCCATCTGGGCCTTGAGACGGGCGGGCATGTCATCGAGGCCCTCGTCCCGGAGGGGCCCGGCGCGCGCCAGGGGCTGGTGCGCCACGACGTGATCGTGGCCGTGGGTGGGGTGCCGGTCGAACCGGGGCGGCCCCTGCATGAGGCCCTCCTGCCGTTCCGGCCCGGGACGCGCGTCACCCTGGGCTTGGTCCGGGCGGGCAAGCGGCTGGAGGTCGAGGTTGTCCTCGGCGCCCCCGGGGCCCGCTGAGCAGCCGTCCGGCCTCCTCGAACCCCGGCTATACGGTTCGGAGCCCCCGCTCCCGGGCTACGGAGCCCGCGCTGCTGGCGGGATTTCTGTCCGGCAGGTCAGTTTGTCCGGCAGGTCAGTTGTTTCGCGGCGCGTCCCGCTCAAGGTTGTCCATGACCGAACCGTTCGACACGTCCAACCCGCTGGAGCCGCGGGATGCGGCCGACGCGTCGTATCCGCCGGGCGATGATGCCCTCAGTCAGGATGCCCTCAGTCAGGACGCCCTCAGCCAGGATGCCCTCAGTCAGGACGCCCTCAGTCAGGACGGCCTGAGCCAGGAGGCCGAGGACTTGCTCGCGTGGGGTCTGCTGGCCCACGAGCTGGCCGCGGCCGAGGGTGAGGCCGTCGCGACGCCGCTGGCAGCCCACCTGCGCGTGCGGCTGCAGGCGACGGCGGACCTCGTGGCAGCTGAGGACCTGCTGGCCGCTGCCCTCGAGGGCGGCTGCGAGGCCGAGTGGCTCGCAACGGCTGGCACGAGCGCGGGCCCGGCAGTGCCGCTGAATCCGGCAGTGCCGCTCAATCCGGCAGTGCCGCTCAATCCGGCAGTGCCGCTGAAACAAGCAGTGCGGCGCGCGGCGCTGGCAGCCTTTGTACGCGCTGGCGCCGAGGGCTGGGAAGCCGCGGGTCTCGAGCCCGTCTCGATCGTTTCGGTCGTCGCCCCGGGGCGGGTGGCCCGGGCGCCGCAGGTGCGCCCCGATGCGCTGCGCGCTCGGCGCTTGGCTTCCAGTCGGCCGCTGCAGTTCGCAGCGCTGGCCGCGTGTTTCCTGCTCGCTCTCGGGCTCGGGTTCCTGACGCCGGGCTCTTCGTCCGAGGCGGAGGCGGGTCTGCAGCTGCGCGCGCTCGCGCGCGCGGCCATCGGAGGCTCGGTCCGGGCCTCCAGCGTCGAGCCGATGCATTTCGCTCCGCTGGGCAGCGTGTACGCGCCGGGTCCGGACGAGCTGCTGCGCTTTAGCCTCGCGGACGAGGCGATGGTCGTGGTGGGGGCTGGCGACGCCTTGCGCGTGAGCCGCTTCGAGGCCGGCGCCGTCCTACGGCTCGAGTCTGGCGAGGCGCGACTCGCGACCCGTGCACATCCCATCCAGCTGGCGGTCGGCGCCATCGGGCTGCTCGTCCTTGAGCGCGGTGCCGCCCACGTGGCGGTGGACGCCGGTGACGGCAGCCACGCGCCCGCGGTCGCCCTGTACGAGGGCAGCGTCGCACGATTCTTGCGCGCCGAGGGTGGCGCGGCGCTCACGCTCACGGGTCCCAGTCGGGTGCTGCTGGCAAGCGACGGGATCCGTTCGTTCGGCGCACCCGCCGGCGCTCTCTTCCACGAGCTGCGCTTCTTCGGTGGGCCGCTGCCGCCGGCCACGACCGTGCGCACGATCTCTCCGCGCCTCATCCGCGCGCTGGCTCCGGAGTCCGAGCCTGCGCTGCTCGCGCGCGGGCGGCAGGACATCGCGTTGACGGTCCCCGCCGGCGCGAGCGCGGGTCGCGCGAACCTGCAGTGGCGGCCTGAGGCGGCCGTCGCCGCCGCGCACACGCTGAAGGTCATGCTGCGTGCGCCGATTGGTGCCCGAGTCACGCTCGTGCTGGCAACCCCCGCGGACGGATCCAAGCCGCTGCCTGAGATCAGCGCCGTCGTCGCGCAGGCCGCCGCCGCCGGCGGGCGCGAGCCCGGTGTAGCCCAGCTCGCCCTGGCCCTGCCCACAGCTTGGTTCGACCACTTGCCCGAGGGCGTGCTGACGCTGGCCGTCGAACTCCCCGGCGGGCCCGCCGAAGCGCGGGCCTGGTTTGATGGGCTCGCGCTCGTGTTCGGCCCCACGCCGAACGATCCGACCGGAGGTCGGGATGGCTAGACTCACTCGTACGAGGCTGCTCGGGTCGATTGGCCCGCGTCGCTTTGGAGGTTGCTCCATGATTGCTCTGTCGAACTTCCCGGCCGTTGCCGCTTCGCGCGTTCGCTCGCGCGGCGTCGCGATGCTCGTCGTGATCACGATCCTCGTGACCATGGTGCTCGTCGCTCTGCCGTTCGCGCTGTCCATGAACCAGGGCAAGGAGCGCACCCGCGCTGTTGGCTCCCGGGCCCGGGCGCGCTACGAAGCGGAAACCCTGCTCGAGCTCACGAAGTTGCACCTGGTGGCCGGCACCGCGGCCCAGGAGCAGGCGCGCTGGGACCAGGGCATGCGCTCCGTCGACGCGATGTCCGATGTGGACTCGCTCGACGAGATCGCCCCCGGGGATCAGTTTCGCAAGACCATCGAGGGCGAGATCATTCAGTTGTGGGAGAAGGAGGGCGGCGAACGCGCCGCGCGCGCGCAGTACCTCAAGTCGCGTGGCCTCGGCCCCATGAACGACGATCGCGGCTCCATCTGGACCGTGCTGATCGAAGACGCCCAGGCGCGCGTGAACGTCAACGGCGGGCAGGTGTTCCTACTCGCCAATCTGATGGGCTCCGCGATCCTTTCGGACGAACTCGACACGGGCGGCGGCGACATCTCGGTCGAGCACGTTGTCACCGGTCGGTTTGGCGGTCTGCAGGGCTTCGATCCCAAGGGCGGCTACATCCGTATCGGCCGCGAGGTGATTCGCTACCAGTCGTTTGACGGCGAGGCCTTCCGCAGCTGCGAGCGCGGCATGCTGATGGACACGCCGCTGCTCGACAACGGCACGGCCGAGCCCCACGCGAAGGGCACGCCGGTCATCGACTACACGGCCTACAAGATCGCGACCCACCTGATCGCCGCCCAGGCGGGCCAGCTTACGCCCTTTGGCAACTTGGAGGCCTTGCGGTCGATCAGTGGCTGGGGTGAGGGCGGCGTCCTCGCGGCGGATCGCCTCGAGCGCGTGCTGCCTTACCTCACGGCGTGGAGCCGACGCGAGAACTCAGCGCCCTGGCTCGCGGACCAGTTGATCGTGAACGAGCTGCCCGCGTCGGTGGACGGCACGGACCCCGACGAAGTGCAGGTGCGTGACTTTCGGAATAACCCCTCAGGCACCACCACGTACCTGAACCCGGGCACGATTCTGCGGTTCAGCGACGGCGTGCAGACCGTGTACCAAGTGCTGGACAAGGTCGGAGATCTGGGCGACCGCCGCCGCGATGGCTTCTTCACCACGGCTGGCAGCATCGTTGCGAGCGTGCCGAAGGACAAGCGCGACAAGGTGAAGTTCAAGGGTGGCGAGACGCGCGTCGCCGCGTTCGCGCCGTACCCCATCAACATCAACACGGCCTCGCGCGAGGTGCTCTACGCCGTGATGGCGAACGTGCAGCTGTGGCGCGCCGAGGGCAAAGAGCAGATCGTGACGCCCGAGCTCGCTTGGCGCCTCGCAGGCGAGATCGTCGACGAGCGCAAGGGCGGAATCCGGGCTGAGGCCGAAAACGGCAACCGTCAGGGTGGTCCGTTCCGCCACGCGGAAGACTTCGGGCGTTGGCTCGAGGCCAAGGTCAAGGGCACCGACATCACCCGCGCCCAGCAGGCCGCGCTCTACATGAACGCGATCAACCCGAATAGCGCGGAACTGCGCTTCGGCACGGCGCCGTGGAGCTTCCGCACGCTCGACGTCTATCACGTCGAAGCGCGCGTCGCGCTCAACAACCGCGTGGGCGAGCAGATCGCCGAAGCGAGTGTGCGCGAGGTCGTTGAGATCGGCTCCGACACGACCGCGACCTGGTCGCTCGACTCTCAGGACGACTTCGACTCGCGCCTCGCGATGGGCAGCGGCGCCAAGTGGGTCACGACGTACCCCTTCGGCGTGGCGCTCAAGAGCAAGGGCACGCACCACATCCAGCCGGCGCTGCGTGGTCCCAAGAGCATCGTGAACGGGATCTACCCCGGACACCGGCGCGAGGGCGACACAGGCGACGTGCGCCTGGAGCCCGTGCGCATGCTGCTGCCTGGTGCCCAGGTCGAAGATCACTTCGACACGAACCACTATGCCGATGGCCACTTCACGGGCTACGACCAGGCCTACATCAAGAAGGTGAAGGAGTTCTTCCAGGGCCGCAACGATCAGCGTATGCGGCCGTTCTCGATGTCGTTCTGGTGGCGTCCATACGGTCCGAGCGACTGGACCGTGTTCGACGCCGGCATCGAGCCGCACGTCAATCGGTTCGCGCTGTTTGTGCAGGAGGGCCAAGAGGGCCCGGAGCTGACGTTCCGCTGTGCGGCGGGCACGCTCTGGAAGCAGTCGGCCGAGGTCTACGTGCCGATGGAGCAGCTCGATTTCCAGCCGGGCTCTTGGTACCACCTGCACGTCTCGTGCATCGGTGAGGATCCGGCCACCATGCAACTGCTCGTGGATGGGGTGGACATCGGCCGGCGGCGCGGTTTGACGCGCCTCTCTGGATCCATCACGGCCGACAGCGAGGAGATCCCGGTGGAGAGCACGGCGGGCTTCCCCGTGCGCGGCTCCATTCGCATCGGCACCGAGATCATCGAGTACGACACGCTGAGCGACACGGCCTTCCGTGATTGCTTCCGTGGGCAGCGGGGCACGACGGCCCTGGAGTTCCCGGGCAACACCCCCGTCTACGCGAACGGCTACAGCATGCCGCTGACCGTGGACGTGATGAAGGGCGGGGCGACCCTGCGCGAGCGCCTGGGCAAGTGGTCCGCGCTGCGTATCTCCACCATGAACGGCGGTCAGCCTGCCCCCGACACCGTGACGGTGACGGTCGATGGGCTGCCCACCCCGGTCATCTTGGCGGGCTTCGGGCCCGACACGACCAACATCACGGTCACGGGCGTTGGCATGTGGGGCCAAGACGATAGCCAGGGCGCCGATGCCTTCCCCAGCAAGGGCATCGCCCTCATGGGCTGTCCGCAGGTGGGGAACGCCAGCGGCGGCGATGTGCAACTCGGTGGCTGGGAAGTCATGTACTACGAGCGCAACGGGAACGACTTCACCGTCGAGCGCTTCATCGATACCGCGTGGCAGGGTGCGGCGACGCCGTACTTCCTGATCACGGAGAACCGCACGGCGCAGCTCGAGTTCCCCGCGTTCCTCGTGCCGATTTCGGTGCTCGCCTCCGGCACCACCGAGGAGGGCTCCGACTACCTGGATCCGGCCGACGCCACCCAGGAAGAGATCCTGACGCGGTATCACAACGACACGGCGAGCGGTCACGTAGCGCTCTCAACCGACCTCCAGCCCGAGGGCGAGCTCGAGATCATTCGTTACGATTCGATCGACCGGAAGCGCGCCTCGCCCGATCTCCTGTTCGTGCGCGACCGCAGCATCGGCGCGCTGACGAACCACTTCTTCGGCGATAGCCAGACGATCGACGGCGGTACGTCCGTGCCGGATACCGATCCGCCCGTGCCGCCGCCGGACACCGATCCGCCCGTGCCGCCGCCGGTACCTCCGGGCGAAGATCCGGGCCTCCCGCCGGGCGATGGACCCGGGGGCGGTCCTGAGGAACCCAGTGATCCGACGCCGGGTGACGGTCTGCCTCCGGGCGCGCGTCAGCCGACCGATCCGGGCGACGATGGCGGCGAGCCGACCGATCCCGGCAGCGGCGATCCGGGTGGCGAAGATCCCGGCTCCGGCGATGACGGCCCCCTGCCCAGCGGCGGCTCCGGTGGCACCGGCAGCAGCGGCGATGGGGAGGGCGAGGACGGTGAGCCGCTCGACCCGGCCGACAACAGTGATCCGGCCGATGGCCCCGGCGCAGGCGAAGGCCTCGACTCCGAGGGTGGCGGCGATGAGTCCGAAGGCGGCTTCGGCGCTGGTGGTGCCGTTGACCCGGGCGCGCGTCCGGGTGGCGAGGAGGACACAGCCGGCGATCCGCCTCCTGAGGAAGAGCCGCTACCCGATGACTCGGGCGGCGGAGCCGACCAGGGTGAAGAGGAAGAGGGTGACGCGAAGATCCCGGCCGTGCCGCCGGGTGCACGCGATCCTTCCGACTCGGACGGCACCGACGAAGAGAACGGCGACATGCAGGGCGGTGGCGACGTCTGGGAACCTGAGGGCCCGCTGACGGCCGCCGGACTAGCGCGCTTCCGTGGCTTCGTGGGCGACGTGCCGCAGCAACTCGACGGCGGCGGCGAGGCTCCGGCCGCGCGCATCGGCCTCGAGCACAACGGCTCGTCCGGCGACCGCCTCGACTACTTCCTGCCGTGCTTCCGCGCGTGGGAGAACTACGTGGCGGCTCCGGTCGCGCGTACGGGACGCAACGATGTGATCACCATCACGGACGGCGGCGAGACCCCCGTGCGAATGGAGGTCGGCATCCGCTGGGGCGACCCCGCTTCCAACTGGGTTGCGCTCGATGACTGGGTGGAACAGCGGTTCGAGGCGCCCAAGGATGGGGCGACGACGCCCCGCAACGATCCGCGCGGCCGTCCGCGCATCCTGCGGTTCCCGTGCGGCGAGCTGCCGGACGAGATGAGCGAGGACATTGAGTTTGGCCAGAGTCGCGTGAGCGGCGCCAGCCTCGTGACCGCGTTCCTTGATGAGCTGTTCGTCTGGCGTCACACCCACGACACCGTCGTGGTGGTGAACAATGCCGAAGGCCTGCTCGAGACGGGCGAGGAGATCTATCTGGCGCGGACGGGATCCGCCCAGGACCTCACCACGCTCGACGGGTACGACAGCGACTGCGGCCTCATCCTGATCGGCGACGAGCTGGTGGCCTACCGCAGCACCCGCCAGGAGGGCGATACCACGCTCATCCTGGAGGGCTGCGAGCGCGGCATCCTGGGTACTCGCCCGGGCTTCCACGCCATCGGTGAGCGCGTGCGCTTCCTACCGGACATCCCGGTGTCCTACCTGGACGCGGGTATCACGGTGGACGCGAGCACCGTGCCCCTGGCGCGTACACGCGGCTGGCCGCAGGAAGGCACCGCGCGCATCCTGCGCGAGGACACGGCTGAGTTCATCCACTACACGCGCCTGGCTGATCGCGAGTTGATCATGCCCACGTCGCTGGACAACGACGATCGCACGCGCGATCGCGGCTTGTTCCGCGGACGCTACGGCACGGATGCGACCGATCACGACTCGCGCGAGATCGTGGTGTTCCAGCCGTTCCGCTACTGGGATCGCTACACCCCGCGGCGTAGCCAGAACAACGAGTCCTTCGCTGGTGTGCATGACCATCCTGAGTGCTCGTATCTCGAGCTGGGGCTTGAGGCCCGATCCGCGCTCTGGCGCGGGTTCACCTGGGAGGAGAACATCCTCGGCCGGACAACCGGTTCGGATGGCGTGGGTCGGGACGATGCAAGCGAAGCGAGCTCGCCTTGGCTCGACATCATCGTGGTCGGCCGGTTCAACCCGCACATCCCCTGGGATTCGGAGCAGGTCGTGGACCTGCGGGAAGAGCAGGGCATGGGCCGCCGCAAGGACTTCAGCGCCATGAAGGACTCGCACCTGTTCGTCGTCGACGGGCCGGGGTCGGGATCGATCGGCAACAGCCTGTTCGGGCACGAGTTCAACGTGCAAGCCGACAAGGCCGAGTTCCGGTTCTACTTCGTCTACAAGCCCAATGCGATCGAGCCGATGGACGCGGCGCGGCGGGACGCGGCGGGTCTGGAACGGCCGGTTCTGCGCAATGCGTGGAAGCAGTCCCCCTGGCTTGAGTCCTTCAGCGTCAACTACTTCAACCGTTCCCACACGCTGTACAAGGCTGCCGTGCGGTAGGAGAACCGGGCGGCGCTCCGGGCCGCGCGGGGGCAGGGATGGCGGACCGCCG
>JAQBWE010000141.1 GCA_027625315.1 Planctomycetota bacterium | reverse complement strand
GGCAAGACCGAGCGTCGGCTGTTCCGCGCGCGCCAGCACTTGCTCCGCTGCTGCGCGCGCGAAGGCCTCGACGGCATCCTGGATGCCGCGTGCCACATCCGCGTCCCCGGCGCGCTCAGGTCCCAGGCCGGTTCCGGCCGGTCCCAGAGCCTCAAGGAATCTCGCGCCGTAGAGCTGGGCTTCGCCCCACGGAAATCCAAACGCCCCCTTGTCCACGCGTAGCAGCGTGCGCCCGTGGGGGCGAAGCAGGGAGCGGGCGAAGGCCGCGCCCGGGCTCGCCGGGTCTCCGTACGCGGCGAGCCCCATCGTTTTGCCTTCGTCGCTCTCAGGCACGAAGCCGAGCCACTGCGTCACCGCCGCGTAGGCCTTGCCCGGGCTGTGCGGATAGACCGCTCGTGCGCGGCGCTGCAGGGTGTGGGCGCGCGCGTGCCAGGTCGCCGCCGTCGTCCACTCGCCCATTCCGTCTGCCGTGAGTACGGCGCCGTCGCCACCCGGCAGGAGGAGCGCGGCAGCGGCTGCATGCGCCTGATGGTGCGGCACGCGGTGCACAGGTGCGGTGAAGCCCTGCGAGCGGAGCTGGGCCTCGAGTCCCCGCATGGAGTGCAAGTAGGCGCGGCGATCCGCCACCACCGTGTCGGCGGGCTCGCGGAAAAACGCGCGGGACCGCGGGAGATGCCGCAGCACATGTGCGAGCTTCTGCGGCCGACCCATGCTGCGCGTCCAGGGGAACGCCACGGCATCCACGTCCTCGGGTTGGAGGCCCGCCGTGGCGAGCGCGGCCGCAATTGCGGCGCCCGGAAAGGCCGGACTATGCCGCTGGCGGTCGAATCGCTCCTGCGAGGATGCGAACAACGTCATGCCATCGGCCACTAAGACCGCGGCGGCATCGTGCCCGAACGCATGCAGACCCAGCACAATCACGCCGACGCCCGTCCCTTCTCTGGGAGCGGCGGCCTTCCCCCCGGGGCCGCGGCTGGATATGGTACGCCGCGCCGGCCGTGTGCCGGGGAAATCGGCCTGCCGCATGCCCGACGGACTACCGCTCGCACTCCAGATCGACCTGCCCGCGGACCTCGTGTACGTGCGACCCCTGCGTAAAATGGTTGAGGGGCTCCTGTACGCGCAGGGTTGGGATGAGGACAACGTGGACGACGCGGCCTTGATCGTGACGGAGGTCGTGCAGAACGCGGTTGAGCACGGCAGCCGAGGCGATGGCGCGGAGACCGTGCGTGTTTCCCTGCACGTGCTGCCCGACGGACTAGACCTCGACGTCGTCGATCCCGGCAGCGGGCGCGACCCGCGTGTGGCCGTCGACCGCGACGTGCTCGCGCCCGTGCCGATGGACCAAGCTCGCGGGCGCGGGCTGTTTCTGATCCACCGGCTATCCGTCAAGTTCGTCCGGGCGGTCGATGGTTCAGGCGGGCTGCGCGTGCACGTGCGCAAGGAGATCGACGCGTGACCGCGGCTGCGCAGTGGAACGTCCTGACCGGGGATGCCGAAAAGGACCGCCGCAACGTCGAGGTGCTGCTCGAGTCGGTCGCGGAGTTGTACGGCCCGCGCAGCCTCGAGGAACTCATGGCGCGCGCGGTGGATCGCGCGATCGTGGTCGCGGGTGCAGAGCGGGCCTTCCTGCTGCTCGCCGACGACGATGGCGAGTTGCAGACCTGCGTCGCGCGTACCGCTGCGGGTGCGGACTTGCCGCTCACCACGCGTTACAGCCACACCGTCGTGAACAAGGCGTGGTCGTCCGGCGAGGCGTCGCTGACGATGGACACGGCCGACCCGCAGCGCGGCTCACTAAGCGACTCCATCCTGGCGATGCGGCTGCTGTCGGTCATGGCAGCGCCTCTGCCTGTGCAAGGGCGTAGCCTCGGCGTGCTGTACGTGGACAGCACGGCGAAGGTCCGCGAGTTCACGCCCTCAGACTTCAGTGTGTTTCAAGCGCTGGGGGGGCTGATCGCCCTGGCGGTGGAGCAGGCGCGCCTGATCGCGGAGAAGGCTGAGCAGGAGCGAATCAAACGCGAGCTGCTCGTCGCCCAGCAGATTCAGCAACGCCTGCTGCCCGCCTCGCTGCCTCAGCCCGCGGGCTACGACCTCGCCGGCACGAACTGGCCATGCGACGAGACCAGCGGGGACTACTACGACGCGATTCCCTACGGCGAAGGACGCCTCGCCCTCGTCGTGGGGGACGTGAGCGGACACGGCTTGGGCCCTGCGTTGATCATGGCCTCTACGCGCGCCATGCTGCACAGCGCCCTAGCGACCCGCCCCGATCCCGTGGCCGTCATGCAGGCCGTGAACAGCTATCTCGAGCGCGACATCCCTGAGAACGCGTTCATGTCCATGTTCCTCGGCGGCTTCGATCCGGCGGCGGGGACCCTTGAGTACGTCAGCGCGGGCCACAATCCGCCGCTGCTCTACAGCCCCGGCGCGCCAGTCGCCGAGCTGACGCGAACCGGTCCTGTGCTCGGGGTCCTCGCTGACGCCCGCTACTCGCGCTCCAAGACGTGGGTGCTGACGTCGGGCCAGGTGCTGATGATGTACACGGATGGGATCTTCGAGGCGCAGGCGCCCAGTCGCGAGATGTACGGCGAGGAGCGCCTCGAGGCCTCGTTCGCGCGCCACGCCGCGGCGGGACTGCCCGCCGCAGGCATCCTCGAGAGCGTCCTAGGTGACCTGACCGCCTTCGTCGATGGCGAGGCGCTCGCGGACGACGTGACGTGTCTCGTGCTGCGCGTCAAGTAGGACGGCCCTGGGGCGGGGGGAGGCGCGGGTATCCTGCGCGCATGGCGCGCTCTTCCTGGTGCTTCGCCGCGATGGCCCTCGCGGCGTGCTTGGCGATTCTGCCCGCGTGCGGCGACGATCCGCCCCCCGTGCCGGTACCTGCGTCACCGGAGGTCGAGCCCACGCGGGGCGAAGTGGCACCCGTCGATCCGGTGCCCGTCGAGCCGGCGCCCGCGATGGACTTCGAGTGGTTTGGACGCCGTCCGGCCGTGCGACTCGTTCTCTCCGGAGGCCAACGAGGTCACCTGACGCCGTGCGGTTGCCGCGCGCCGCGTCTCGGGGGCCTGCCACGTACCGCGGCCGCGCTCGGTCGCCTGCGCGTGGCCGCCGCGGCCGCCTCGACCACCCTGGGGGTCCTGGGTCTCGGCTGGACCCTGCCGGGCAACGGTGAGGCGCAGCAGGAGGCCATGGCGGACCTCGTGCGCGCGGCGCACGAGTCGCTGGGCTTCTCTGCCGCGCTCCTAGGCGACACCGATTTGGCGGTTGCGGCGATGACGCAGCCACGCGGCTCCGGACCGGAGGAGCCCACGCCGCCGCTCAACGTCAAGCTGGCGAGTTCGCATCCGGCGGCGTCGGCGCTGCGGCCGTGGGCGGACTTCGCCGTCGGGCCGGTCTCGATTCGGGCGTGTTCGGTGATCGAGCCGCGCGCTGGCGAGATGTTGGTCCGCGCCGGCGTGGCAGACGTCGTGAGCAGCGTGTCGCAGTCCCTCTCGGGCCTTCGGCCTGCTCCGGAGGCCGTCTGGGTCGTCGCCGCGCGACTCGAGGGCGAGGGCACGCTCTCCGAACTGCAGGCGGGCCTACCGCGCCTGGGTGCGGGGATCGTCGTCGACGTGGCCGACTCGGGTCAGGGTCGGAACGTGGTCGACGGCTTTGCCCTGAAGCCCGGCGGGGATGTGCTCGTCGTGCGACTCGATCGCTTCGGCACCTGTCTTGGCGTGCTCGACTTTGATCCGGCCCCGGACGGCGACGGTTGGGTCGTCGCGTACCGCTTGGTGCCACTCGCGCCTGAATGGGAGAAGTACGGCGGACCGGGCATCACAAGCGTCAACGGACTCGAGGCGATCTACCGCCAACTGGTTCGCGACCGACGCTACCTGGCTGAGTTCCCGCGCCAGCGCGACGAGGGTCCGCGGTTCGTGGGTTCGAGTGCCTGTGCGGCTTGTCATGCGGCGATCTACCGCGACTGGCGCAAGACGCCGCACGCGGCGGCGCTGACGACGCTTGAGCGCGCCGACCGGCATTGGGATCCCGCGTGCGTGCGCTGCCACACGGTGGGCTGGGCCCGCGACGGCGACACTTGGACCGCCTGGCGCAGCGGCTTCCGCGATCCGGAGCGCACCGGCTACCTCGGGGGCGTTGGCTGCGAGAGCTGTCACGGGCCTGGCTCGGTCCACGTGGCGACGCCCGACGTCCGGACGCCCTGGGCACCGGGCCGCGCTGAGCCCGCCGGAGCGACCGCGGGTTCAGGGCTGTGCCAGCGGTGCCACGACGCCGAGAACGACGCCGACTTCTTGGCAAACTACGCCCAGACGCACTTGCCGGCCGTCGACCACCACACCGTGCCGGCCGATCGGCGAACCGTGGTGCCTGCGGCTGGCGGAGGCCGGTAGCGAGCCTGCGCGACCGGCAGGGGCGTTCTTGGCAGAGGTACGTTCACCTCGCCGATCTGGCCGATACGATGGGATGGCCGTGACCCTCGACAGCCCGCTCCCCACCGATGCCCCACCCGCCGACGAATCGGCACGGGGCGCCGTGCCGTCGGCCCCCCGCTGGGTTCCCATCCTGAGCAGCATCCTCTGCGTAGGGCTGATGGTGGTCGTGCTCGTCCTCGCCAACTCGCGCGAGCAAGCGCCCGGGGCGAGCCCGCCGCCGCCGGGTGCCGTGCCGGACCGCGACGCCACCGATCTGTACGGGACCCCGACCGCCGGCGATCCCCAGCCCATCCACGTGGCCGGCTGCGGTGACCTCGATCCCAGCCGACCGCCGCGCGTCGAGATCGAGACGGGCGAGGTTGACTTCGGCAACCTCAAGCAGGGTGTGGCCGTCTCCCGCGAGGTGACGTTCCGCAGCGTCGGCCAAGGGCCGCTGTGCATTGCGAGCGTCAAGTCCGGCTGCGGTTGCGTCAAGGCCACACTTGTGGGCACAAAGCGCCGGTACGAGCCCGGGGAAAGTGGCGCTGTCCTCCTCGTCGTCGACACGACGGGTCGCATGGGGGAGATCAACAAGCGCATCGATCTCATCTCGAACGATCCCGTTTCGCCGCTCACGAACTTCCGCGTGAAGATGGATGTGAATGCCGGGCTCGTCTCGGATCCGCGCTATCTGCAGTTTGGCAATGTGCCGCCCCGGACGTCGGCATCGCGTTCCGTTTACCTGCGTACGACCAAGGACGACCGCGAGTGGGCGGTCAAGGGCGTGCGCTCCGTGCGCGTGGCCACGGGTGCCGAGCCGGTGGAGTACGCGTTCGAGGTTGAGGAAATCGAGGACCCCACTTGGCGGCGCGTCAAGGTGCGCGTGGTGCACCCTGGCATGGCGCAGACCGGTTCCTTTCACGACCGCTTGGTGATCGAGACGACTCACCCCGAGCGCGCGGAGGTCGAGATCGAGACGCATATCCATGTCGTGCCGCGCATCGTCTTCCGGGCCAACACGGTCAGCCTCGGCTTCGTCCGGGCCGGCGCGCCGCACGCTCCGACGCGCGCTCGCATCCAGGAGGGGGCACCAGGTGTGGTGTTCCAGATCACCAGCGTTGAGGTCTTGCCGGCGGAGGAGGGCGATGTGCCGCCCGGCGGCGTTCCCTTCGAAGCCACGTTCGGCAAGGACGGGCGGGGCTGGTGGGTGGATGTGACCTACGACGGGAAGGCGCGCAAGCCCGGCCTCGTGAAGGCCGTGCTGCGTGTGACGACCGATGACTCTGAGCAGCCCGAATTGAAGATCCCCGTGCGCGCTACCTTGCAAGCACCGCACTAATCACGCGGCGCGTCACGGGCAGGTCGCAAGGCTACGTTCGATTGCTTGTGTGGCCCCGGCGGCGTGGTGACATGGGCGCCAACGAGGGAGGCGCTCCGGCCCATGTGCGGCATCATCGGCTACACCGGCAACTCCCAGGCGCTGCCCGTGCTGATCCAGGGCATCCGGCTGCTCTCGTACCGGGGCTATGACTCGGCGGGCGTGTCGGTCTGGCGAGCCGGTGCGCTGCATGTGCGCCGGGACCCGGGTCGCATCGAAGACCTCGCGCCCGGCTGGGACCCCGACGCGCTGGCGGGCACGACGGGCGTGGGGCATACCCGCTGGGCGACGCACGGCGTTCCAAACCGCGTCAACGCGCACCCGCACTCAGACGCGGACGGCGCCGTCGCCCTCGTCCACAACGGCATCGTCGAGAACGACCTCGCCTTGCGCAAGGAACTCGAGGCCGACGGCGTGAAGTTCACGTCGGACACCGACACAGAGGTGCTCGCCCACCTGTTCGCACGCGCGTTTCGCGGTGACCCCGTCGCGGCGGCGCGGGATCTGCTCCGTCGCTGCCGCGGACAATTCGCGCTTGCCATCCAGCATCGGGATCTACCGCACACGCTCCTTGCCGTTCGGCGCGGATCGCCCTTGCTCATCGGGCTGGGTGTGCGCGAAAACCTCGTGGCGAGCGATCTGCGCCCGCTAGTCGGGCGAGCCGACCGCGTACTCGACATGGGCGAGGACGAGATTGCCGTCGTGACCCCTACGACGGTCGAGCTGTTTGATGCGGCGGGCGCGCCCGTCGTGCGCGAGCCGCGCCCCGTTGATCACACCGAGCGCGAGATTGGCAAGGATGGCCACGCGCACTTCATGCTGAAGGAGATGCACGAGCAGCCGCACCGGCTCTACGAGCTGGTCGCCTCGCGCGTCGACAGCGATGGCCGTCTCGTGCGGTTCGACGACGTCGGCATCGATGACGATGCCTGGCGCCGGTTTTCGCGCGTGGATTTGGTGGGGGCCGGCACGGCCTACCACGCCTGTCTCTACGGTGCGCAGGTGATCGAGACGCTGGCGCGTATCCCCGCGCGTGCGGTCATGTCGCACGAGTACGCTGCGGCGCAGCCGGTACTCGGACCGGATGTCCTCGTGATCGCCGTGTCGCAGTCGGGCGAAACGATGGACACCAAGGTCGCGCTGGAGGCGGCGCTTGAAGGCGATGCCGCCACGCTGGGTGTGCTCAACGTGCGGCAGAGCGTGATCGGTCGGATGGCCGGTGGCGTGATGGATCTCCACGCGGGGCCCGAGATCAGCGTGGCTTCGACCAAGGCGCACACCTCGATGCTGTGTGCGCTGGCGCTGTTGGCGCTCAAGGCGGCGCAGGCCCGGGGCGTGACCTCGACGCCGTATGGCGACATCGCGCGTGCCCTGTGGGCCTTGCCCGACGCGGTTCGGATGGCCCTCGCGGACTTCGGCGCTGCGGCGGAAGCGGCGCGCGATGTGCGCCGTGCCGACCACATGCTGTATCTCGGCCGTTCGTGGGACTCGAGCACGGCCCTTGAGGGCGCGCTCAAGATGAAAGAGATCTCCTACATTCACGCCGAAGGCTATGCGGCGGGAGAGCTCAAGCATGGGCCGATCGCCCTCGTCTCACGCGAGGTGCCGACCGTTGCCATCGTGACGCCCGGGCGCATGCGTGAGCGGATGCTCGGCAACGTGCGCGAGGTGCGGGCCCGCGAAGGTGAGATCCTGATCGTCGCGTCGAAGGACGACGAGGAGGCGCGCTTCCTCGCCGACTTCGTGCTACCCGTGCCGACGCTCGACGAGCGGATCGCGCCGATCGTGAATGTCGTACCGCTCCAGGTACTCGCCTACGAGACGGCGCGCCTACGCGGCTGCGACATCGACCAGCCGCGGAACCTCGCCAAGACGGTGACGGTGCAGTGACCCCCTAACGCCATGATGAAGAGGCGTGCGATGCGAGCAAACCGAACCACACGGGCTGTGACCCCCCAACGAGCCGTGGCACCTGATGTCACGCGTGCCGCGCGTGCGCTTCCAGCAGCGCGTAGCGTGGCGACGATCCTCCTCGTCGCGAGCGTCGGCTGGGGCTGCCGTGCCGGTCTGGATGCCCGCACACCCACTTCCGCGCAGCTGCCTGCGCCGACGGCCGACAATCCGAGCGCGCTCGATCCCGGTGTGACGGGGCGCGCCCCGGGGGCGGCCGCGCCGCTGGTTGAGCGTCCCAGGCCTGAAGCGCCGATTGCCAGCAGGCCAGAGCCTGGGGCTAGCAGGCCAGAGCCTGGGGCGGGCAGGCCTGAGCCTGGGGCGGGCAGGCCTGAGCCTGGGGCGGGCAGGCCTGAACCCGGGTCGATCCGAGCCCGCCCTGAGCCCGGCGGTCCGCGCCTGGCGGAGCGGCCGAACGAGTGGCCCCCGGGCGGCGTCGCGGCCGGGGAGGGCATGCCCCCGATTCCGCCGCCG
>JAQBWE010000140.1 GCA_027625315.1 Planctomycetota bacterium | reverse complement strand
TGGCTGTCGCCACCGCGCCGGCGCCCACTGCGACGACCGCGGCGGCGGCCGCCCGAGGCCCCGCGCGCACTGCGCGTTCGGTCCTGGCGCGGCGGCTGGCCAAGCTTGAGGGGGCGCGCGCACTCGTCCGCGAGAGCGCGCCACTGTTCCAGGACTGCGAGTGACGCGTCGCGTGCGCGCAGATCCAGCTCAAGGAAGGCGAGCGCCACGGCGAACGCTGGCTTGTTCAGCAGCCGGCGCGCCTTCTTGTCCTGCGGCGGCAGCCGGAGGTCGTCAAGCAGCCAGAGAATGTCGCGCATCTGCGTGCTGGCCCAGCGCGGGATACTCATGCGCAGAGCCACCGGCCGGAACGTGTCGTCCAGGTGCTCGACGAACGCGTGGAATCCGCTGCGCTTGGATTGACGCCAGCGGCGCAGCAGCCACGGCCCAAAGAGCACGGCCAGTGCCAGCGACTCCGGCGCGTCGTGCGCCGCGAGGCCCCAGTGATCGGCTGCGCCCAGCAGGTTCCACGTGGCGTGACCGACGGGCAGCACGGTCGGCTCACCCTGGCTCGCTTCCTCGTGCGTGCCGCCTCCGAGGGTCGGCCACTCCACGGGCTCATCCAGCACGGCCGTCAATTCAGGCAGCCAAACACTCAGCACGCCGAGCGCGTGCAGCTTGTGGAACGTCCCGCGCGCTCGACCGCGCGTCAGCATCTTCACCAACTCGACGTACAGCCGGGCCTGGCTCGCCTGCTCGAGCGTCGACGCTTGCGTGCCGATGGCGCGCTCCAACTCGGGCTCCAGCATGAAGTCCATGCGCTGCGCAAAGTGCGCGGCGCGCAGCATGCGGACGGGGTCTTCCTGGATCCTGCCGGAGGGCTCGCCGATGCTGCGGATCGTGCCGCGCTCCATGTCGGCGAGACCGCCAACCCAGTCGATGACCTCGTCGGCCACGGGGTCGTAGAACAGCGCGTTCACGGTGAAGTCGCGTCGCTGGGCGTCCTCGTCGGCCGTGCCAAACACGTTTTCGACGGAGTCGCGCCAATCCCCGCGGCGCGCATCGTCGTCCGTTTCCTCGCCCGCGAGGGGGTGGCGATCCGGATCGCCGCGGAACGTGGCCGTCTCGATGACCACGTCGCCAGGAAACCGGATGTGAACCAGCCGGAACCGGCGCCCGATCACGCGGGCGCTCCGGAAGAGGCGCTTGATGCGGTTGGGGCGGGCGTCGGTGGCGACGTCGAAGTCCTTGGGATCGAGCCCCGCCAGCAGGTCGCGCACACACCCGCCCACCAGGTAGGCCTCGTGGCCCTCCCGCTGGAGCCTGCGAACCACGAACACGGCGTGCTCGTCGAGCAGGTCGCGGCGGATCAGCCCCCGCTTCCGGTGGGGGGGCTCGGCGGTCTCAGGGGTCGCCGCGTCCGGGTCACGCTCGCTGTGCATCTGCCTCATGGTAGGGGACGGATCGCGATCCTTGCCGGTCGGCGCGATCCCCTCCTATATGCTCCCGGGGTGGCCCGCCGCCAATCCCTCCTCCGTGCCCTCGTCCTCGTGGCCCTGGCCCTCGGGTCGGCCCCCGCCTGTTCGGGGGTCGAAAGCCTGAGCGCAGACGCATCGAGCCTCACGGCGGCCGAGCGAGCTGACGTGCATAGCCAGGTCGACAAGGCGTTGGAGCAGAAGCGCTACAACGTGGCCTGGAACCAGGAGGCCGCCGCCGGCCACGACCGCGCCCGGCTGGAGCGCGTCGCGCTCGAGGCGCTGCGCGGCCGCAGCCGTCATGCCCCCGGGATGTTCGACGCCCTGCGTACAAAGTTCGGCGCGCTGGACGCGGCCGCCCGCGCCGACGTTGAACTGCTCTCGCGCGCGGCGCGCGAAGATGGCCGCTGGCAGCGCGCGCTCGAAATCGAAATCGCTACGGCCGACGACCCGCCCGCGTATCGCGCGGCCTGGGCTGTCTACCGCGACGCGCCTCCGGATGTTGCGCCTGGCCTGCTCGCCGCGATCGGCGCCGCCAAAGCGGCGCACGCGGAGTCGGCGGATTGACCCGCGTCGCGATTGCGGGCGCAGGACAGTGGGGGCGCAACCACGTTCGAACCCTGGCAGGCCTGCCGGGAGCCACGTTGGCCTGGGTGGTCGATCCGGACCCCGCACGCCTTGAGGCCGCCGCGCTGCTCGCCCCGCGTGCGCGCTGTACGCAGGATCTCGAGGAAGCGCTCGCTGATCCGCGCGTCGACGCGTTGGTGATCGCGAGCCCCGGCCCGACGCACCACGAGGTGGCACGCGCGGGCATTGCTGCGGGTAAGCACGTGCTGGTCGAGAAGCCGCTGACACCCTGCGTCGCGACTTCGCGCGATCTGGTGCGCCGTGCGCGGAAGGCTGGCGTGCTCTTGGGTGTCGGTCACATTCTCGTGCACCATCCTGCGGTCCAGGCCATGGCGCGCGCCACCAAGGCGCGCGGGTTCGGTGCGATCCGCTACATCCATGCGACGCGCACGAACCTCGGCCGGATACGCAGCGACGAGGGCGCTCTCGCGAGCCTCGCGCCGCACGACATCAGCGTGATGGCGCATCTGCTCGGCACGTGGCCGGTGGGCGTGCAGGCGCGCGGCGCGCGCCACGTACAGCCGCACGCCGAAGATGTGGTGTTCCTCGGCCTACGGTTCCCCGGCGGGGTCCTCGGGCAGGTGCACCTCTCCTGGCTTGAGCCCACGAAGATTCGCCGCATCAGCGTCGTGGGTGAGGGCGGCATGGTGGTGTTTGACGACATGGCGCCCGAGTACAAGCTCGAGATCCACCGGGCGACCATCCCGCCGCCCGGGCCCGAGCCGAGCGAGCTGCCCGAGCCTGCGCGGCCGCGCGTGGCCCCGCGCCAGCCCCTGCGGGAGGAGCTGCGGGCCTTCCTGCGCTCCGTGAAGACCGGCCGACCCTTCGACACGCCCGGCGAGGACGGTGTGCGTGTCGCCCAGGTGCTGGAGGCCGCTGAGCGCTCCCTCGCCGAAGACGGCCGGGAGATCCGCGTTCGCATTCCGTAGTGTGGCGAGCCCGAGCGGTGTGGACGGCAGCGGGCCGCACAGGGGGGCTTGCTGAGTGTCTGTTCGCCTCCAGTCCGCCGGTTTTCTGACGGCGGGATGACGAGTACGTGGGCAGAATCCGCGCGTGACCAACCGCCCCGCCACCGTGCCGACCGCTGCCGGCGTGACCACCACTCCTCGGGCCGCGAGCCCGGTCCCGCTCATGGACCCGGCCCGCACGTATCCGCTCTGGGGGCCCGGGGCTGAGCAGGCCGTGCTCGACGTCCTGCGTAGTCACCACTACGTGAAGGGCCCCTGTGTGGCGGCGTTCGAAGAGGGCTTCGCCGCGGCGACCGGCACGACCCACGCCGTGGCCGTTGACTCGTGCACGGACGCGCTCTATCTCGTGCTGCGCGCCGTGCTCGACGCGCGCGCGCCCGACCAGCGCGAGGTCATCCTGCCGTCGTTCACGTTCGTGGCGACCGCCGGCGCGGTGGTCAACGCGGGCGGCCGGCCCGTCTTTGCCGACGTCGATCCGGAGACGTTCAACCTGGATCCCCGCGCCGTCGCGGCGCGCCTGTCGCCCAGCACCGCGGCCGTCGTGCCGGTGCACATCTTCGGTGCGCCCGCCGATGTGCCCGCCCTGCGCGCGCTGTTGCCTGAGAACGTGTTCCTGCTCGAGGACGCGGCCCAGGCCATCGAAGCGACGCAGGGCGGTCGTAAGGCGGGGGCGCTCGCCGACGCGGCTACCTTCAGCTTCTACCCGTCGAAGAACCTCGCCGCGGCAGGGGACGGCGGCGTCGTGACGACCGAGGACGCGGCGCTCGCAGCCAAAGTGCGCGCGCTGCGCGATCACGGCCAGACCCGCAAGATGTACGATCACGAGGACATCGGCACGAACAGCCGAATGGACGAGATCCAGGCCGCCGTGCTGCTCCAGAAGATGCCGCACATCGGGGCTTGGACTGCCCAGCGGCGCGCGATCGCAGCGCGCTACGACGCGGCGTTCGCCGGCACGAAGATCCGTCCTCAGCGCGTCCTGGCGGGCTCCGACTCGGCCTGGCACTTGTACACGGTCCGGGTGGCCGATCGGGACCGGCTGCGTGAGCACCTGGTTGCGCAGGGCATCGGCTGCGGGATCTACTACCCGCATCCGCTGCACCAGCAGGCCTGCTTTGGCCGCTTCGCCCCGGACGCCTGCCCGGAGACGGACCGCCTCGCGACCGAGGTGCTCTCGCTGCCGTGCTTCCCGGGCCTCCGCGAGGACGAGCAGGCGCAGGTCATCGCTGCAGTCCTCGCGTCCAAGTAGGCGCGCCGTGGCTGAGACGCCCGAGCGTCTCAATCTGCGTCGCTTCGTCGCGCCCAAGCCTCAGGCGTTCACCCAGATCGACACGCGACGTCGCGGCTGGGGCGCAAAGCCCTGATAATGGGGCGTGGGCCTTCGGGCACGAGGCGTGCTTTCCGGCACACATGGTCGAACGCCGCCCTCACGCCCAGGAACGACGCCGGGATCGCCGCATCCCCGTGGCCGCTCGTGTCCGGATCGAGCCCCGCGTGGGCGCGGGCAGCGTCCAGGCCGACCTGGTGGATGTGAGCGCCGGGGGCCTCAGGGCCTCGTGCGCCCTCGCCACTGAGCTCGTCGCCGGGGGCGAGGTGGACATCGAGATCACGGTCCAGGACGCCAACGACGCGCGCCATCCGCCGCTCGTCAATCTGCGCGGCCAAGGCGAACTCGTGCGCGTACACACCCACGGCGGTCGCTGCGACATGGCCGTTCGCTTCACCGGCGCTCTTACCCTGCGCGAGCCCTTCAGCCAGATGCTGTTGTTCTAGCGGAGAGTCCCGCTGCATCTCGGACTTGCGGCGGACTACACGCGCTGCTGTTCGGTCTTCGCGCCCAAGAGCCCGTACTTACGCATCTTGTTGAAGAGCGTCGTGCGATTGATCACCAGGGCCGCCGCCGTTTCCTGGCGGTTCCACCCGTGGCTGCGCAGCGTGCGCTCGATGATCTCGCGCTCCGGGATCTCGAGCGCCTTGCGCAGAGGCAGCGTCTGACCCGGCTCCGGCGTCACCGTCATGGCGGTGAGATCGGGCGGTAGATCGCGGGGTGTCAGGACATCGCTCTGGGCTAGGATCACACCACGCTCGATGACGTTCTCGAGCTCGCGGATGTTGCCGGGCCAGCGATGAGTCTGCAGGATCGTCATCGCGTTGTCGTCGATGCGCGCGATGGGCTTTTCGTTCTCGCGCGAGAAGCGCTTGAGGAAGTGGCTGGCGAGCAGCGGGATGTCCCCAATGCGTTCGCGCAAGGGCGGCAGGTGTACGGGCACCACACTGATGCGGTAGTACAGATCGCGGCGGAACGAGCCGTCGGCGACCTTCTGAGCCAGGTCCTCGTTGGTTGCGAGCACGAGGCGCACGTCGACCGTCTTCGTCTCCGCGCTGCCAACGGCCTCGAACGTGCGGTCCTGGATAACGCGCAGCAACTTCACCTGCAGCGCCTGGCTGGCGGTTCCGATCTCGTCGAGGAACAGCGTGCCGCCGTCCGCGGCTTGGAACCGGCCCATGCGGTCGGCCGTGGCGCCGGTGAAGGAGCCCTTGGCGTGACCGAAGAGCTCGCTCTCGAGCAGTCCCTCGGGGAGGGCGCCGCAGTTCACCTCGATGAACGCTTCGTCCTGCCGGCCTGAGAGCTCGTGCACGCGCCGGGCGACGAGCGACTTGCCCGTACCGCTCTCCCCGGTAATGAGCACGGTGGCCCGGGTGGGGGAGACCGCTTGCACGGTCTCAAAGACCTTCGTGAAACTCGGGTCGCTGCCGATGGCGTTCTCGCCGGTCGCGCCCTCGACGTCGGCCAGACGCGCGCGCAGGTCAGCGTTCTCAGTGCGCAGCCGCGCGGACTCGAGGGCCCGCTGGACGACCATGACCATTTCGTCGTCGAGGACCGGCTTTGTCACGTAGTCGAATGCGCCCTCGCGCATGCCTGTGACCGCGTTCTCGATCGTGCCGTAGCCCGTGACGAGGATGACCTCCGTGGCGGGGTGCTCAGTCTTCACATGCCGGAGCACGGCGAAGCCATCGAGATCCGGCATGTTGATGTCGGAGATCACGAGGTCATACGGCTTCTCGGCCATGTGCTGAAAGGCCTTGCGGGCGCTCTCGGTCGCGTCCACGTCGTGCCCGTGCTTGCGCAGAAGCAAGCGGAGCGTGCGGGGGACGAGCGGGTCGTCGTCGACGATGAGGATGCGTGCGCTCACGAGTTCTCCCGGGGGCTGTCGAGGCCGTAGCGGGCCGCGGGGAGGGATACGGTGACGATCGTGCCGCCGGAGGCGGGGCACTCGATGGACATGGAGCCGCCGAACTTCTCCACGAGGCGCGCGGAGATCGGCAGCCCTAGGCCCGTGCCCTTCCCCGGGTCCTTCGTCGTGAAGAACGGCTCGAACACACGCGGCAGGACGTCGGCGGGAATGCCCGAGCCGGTGTCTTGGACTTCGAGAACCAAGCGGTCACCGAGCAGCCGTCCGCGGACGCGGATGACGCCCCGGCCCTCCGTGGCGTCACTGGCGTTGCGCAGGAGATTGGTGACGACTTGGTGCAGCCCGCGGGGGACCGGTACGCCCGCCACGCTGGGATGGAGATCTTGGGACATGCGCGGCGCGGCGTTGCCGAGTGCTAGCGCCACGCCGGTGATCGCCTCACCGACGAGGTCGTCCAAGCGCTGCGGGGCTTGCTCGACGGCGGCTTCACGCGAGAACGTGAGCAGGCTTTGCACGATATCGGCCATGCGCAGCAGTCCCGCATGCGCGAGGTCTAGGTACTCAGCCAACTCCGCGTCGCCGCGCACGCGATCCTTGCTCATGCGCACGCAGCGCAACGTGGCGTCGAGCGGGTTGTTCAACTCGTGGGCCACGCCTGCAGCGAGCTTGCCGATCATGGCGAGCTTCTCCTGCACGTGCTGGCTCTTGCCCTCTTGGGCGTCGAGTCGCCTGCGCAGGTCGTCGTTGGAGTTCAGGGCTTCGTGGTGCGCGAGCGCCTTCTCGATCGTGGCGAGAATCTCTGTCGCACGGCAGGGCTTGGTCAGCACGTCGAACGCGCCCATGCGCATGAGCTCGACGGTGCGTTCGACGGAGCCGTAGCCGGTCAGCACGACGGGCACGGTCGTCGGGGAGACTTCCTTCAGTCGTCGAATCAGCTCCTGGCCGGAGAGCGGCTCCATGCGCAGGTCGGTGAGCACCACTTCGGCCACCTCGTCAGCGAGGAGTTCCAGGGCCTTCTCGCCGTCAGAGAGCAGGCTGACGCGATGCCCCGCCAGCACGAGCACCTCCGAAAGGAAGTTCCGCACGATCTCCTTGTCGTCGACGACGACGATGTGGGCGGACCGCTTGCCCAACACCGGGGCTGCGGTGGCCTGGGCGGCCGAGGAGGGGTAGGTGCTGTCGCTCATGGACGTTCCGTGTGGCGGAAATCGAACGTCTTCCTGTCGACCCGTGGGGCCCTCCGGCTTGAGCGCGTCCGGGTTTCCGGGCGCCAGGGTGCAATTCTGCGACATCCGGGGCGCCCGCTGGGGCCGCCCGCTGGGGCCGCCCGCAGCGCGCTACGGGACGGAGGCGCCCTCGAGGCGGTCGCGGCCCGAGCCCTTGGCTCGGTAGAGGGCCTCATCGGCCAGGCGGACCAGGGCGTCGCCCCGGCTGCCGTCCACGGGGAACGTGGCGAATCCGCCCGAGACCGTCACCCGGACGGGGGCGAGGCCGTCGCCGAGCGCGAAGGGGCGGCCCCGAATGGCCCGCCAGCCGCGCTCCATCAGGACGTGGGCCGCGACCGCTCGCGCCGTCGGGTCCAGGCGTGCGTCTAGGTCTGTGAGCAGAACGGCGAACTCCTCGCCGCCCCAGCGGGTGACGAGGTCCGTATCGCGAAACGCGGCCTTGAGCCGCCGCGCGACCTCGCGCAGCACGGCATCCCCGCGCGGATGACCGTAGCGATCATTGATCGCCTTGAAGTGGTCCACGTCGAACAGGCCCACCACGAGGCGGGTCTGGTTGCGTCCCGCGCGCTCCAGCTCACGCGCGAGTGCGCGCTCAAAGGCGCGGCGGTTGGGCAAGCGCGTCAGGGCATCGCTCGTGCTCAGGGCGCGCGCGCGGCGGAGCGTGCGGGCGCCGCGCAGGGCATCGCCCGCGCGACGGCAGAGCCGGGCCCACGTCGTGAGTACCTCCGGCGTGGGCAGCCGGTCGCCCGGCAGGCCGGTCA
>JAQBWE010000139.1 GCA_027625315.1 Planctomycetota bacterium | reverse complement strand
CTGCGCGGCCTGCTCAAGGCGCGGCTCAGGCCTGGGGGCCGGGGCGAACGGCCGGGCGGGCGCTCGGCTCACGGGCGCCCCGCGCGGAATCGTCCCGCGCCGCGAGCACAGACAACGCGAGCGCAGAGACCAGCCGCTGGGAGCCCGACTGGGGTGCCCGACTGGGGTGCCCGACTACGCGTCGAGCGCTGCGTCAGTTGCGTCTTCGGATGCGGCGGCGGCGACCGGATCAGCCTCGGCTGCCTTGGCCTCGGCTGCCTTGGCCTCGGCTGCCTTAGCCCCGGCTGCCTTAGCCCCGGCTGCCTTAGCAATGTCCTCAGCCATGGACAGGGCATCGGTCGCGTCCTGCACGACCCAGACCTTGACCGTGACGACGCTGTCGGTGGACAGCGCAACGGCGCACTCGTACTCGCCCAGCTCGCGGACCGTCTCGAACCGCACCTGGCGATCGATGAGGCGGTACCCCCGGAGTTGGAACGCGTCGAGGATCTGACGCACGCCGACGGAGCCGTAGAGATGGCCGTCTTCGCCCGCCCGCGCCTCGAGGGTCAACGTCAGGCTCTGGAGGCGCTCGGCAATCTGCGCGCGCTCCGCCGCGAGGCGGCCCTGACGCACGGCTTCGACTTCCTTGTCCTTGACCACCTGACGCATGGCGTCGGCTGCCGGCAGTGCGGCGTAGCCGTAGGGGAAGAGGTAGTTGCGCGCGAAGCCCGGCTTGACCTTCACGATCTCGCCGACTTCACCGACGCCCTCAATGGTGCGACGTAGGAGGACTTTCAAGGCCATGATTCGACTCCTCAGGATCCAGGCGCGCGACTAGCGACCCACGTAGGGCAGAAGGGCCATGAAGCGGGCGCGCTTCACAGCCTGCTTCAGCTTGCGCTGGAAGTGGCTGCGCGTGCCCGTGCGCTTGGAGCCGTACATCTTGCCCTGCTGACTGGCCATCTTCTGGAGCGTCGGAACGTCCTTCCAGTCGATCGAATAGACGCGTGCGCGGGTGAACCGGCACTTCGAGCGCTCGCCGCGCTTCTTCAGCAGCTTGCGGATGTTCTTGATCTTCGTGTTGCTGGCCATCGTGCTTCCGTTTCGCCGCTGCCCGCTCGTGACCGCCCCATGGGGTGGCCCTTCAGCGGGTCTCGGCTGCTCGTCTAGTCGTCGTCGCCCGAATCATCGTCGTCGTCATCGTTGCGAGCCGACCCGGCCCGGCGATCGCGACGACCACCACCCCAACCCCCAAGGGAGTTGTTGCGGCTGTCTTCGGCCATCTTCTCGCGCTCGACGGCCGTGGTCTCGATGTGCTGCGCAATGGGGACGTCGAGGGCGATCACCAGGTGACGCAGGATCGACTCGCTCAGGCGGACGTCCTCGTTGATGTTCGCGATCGTGCCCGGCTCGGCGTTGAAGTAGGCCAGGTAGTAGGTACCCCGGCGCTGCCCCTTGATCTCGTAGGCCAGCTTGCGCTCGTCCCACTTCTCTTTGTGCTCAATGTGGGCGCCGTGCTTCTCCAAGATCTGATCAACAACGGCAGCCGTGCCGTCGAAGTCCGCCGAAGCGGCATTGTGATCGAGGATGAACATCGCCTCGTAGTCGCGGGTGCTCATGCGTGGTCCTGCTGCGTGGATGCCGGCGCGGGCCAGCGACTCGGGTTCCTAGGCGGCCGTCGGAGACGCTCCCGCGTCTCCAAGCCTCGCGCCCGCGTAGCCCCTGACGGGGAATCGGGTCGCAAGCCTGCGAAGGTAGCAGTCCGCGGGTGGGCCGCCAAGTCGGGGCCGGGGGGTCTGCGGGCCGCGGTGGACAAGGACATCACGATCCGTTGAACCGGTTGGCGGCGGCCTCGAGGCCGTCCGCCACCCAGGCCTCGCAGGCGTCGGCGCTGCGCTCCAGCATGGCCGGGAGGTCCTTGCGCTGGGCCGAGTCGTAGCCCTTGAGGACGTAGTCCGCCCAGCGGGCGCCCTCGGGCGCCGGCCCGATTCCGAGCTTCAGCCGCGGATAGTCCGCCACCCCCAGGGCCTGCTCGATGGATTTGAGGCCGTTGTGGCCCCCGGCGGACCCATCCGCGCGAAACCGCAGGCGACCCAGAGGCAGGGCGAAATCGTCCACCAGCACGAGGGCGGCGGCCGGCTCGGCCTCGTAGACCTCGAGGGCCCGCACGTAGACCGGGCCGAGCAGATTCATGAACGAGGCGGGCTTCACCAGCCGGATCCGCTGGCCGGCGAGGGTCGCATCGGCCACGTCGCCATACAGAAGACGCGTTCGTCGGAACGCGGCGCCACAGCGCTCCGCGATCACATCGAGCACCTGCCAGCCCGCGTTGTGGCGCGTCTTGGCGTACGGCCGCCCCGGGTTGCCGAGCCCGAAGAGGATCCGCGTCACTACTCGGCAGCCGGTGTCGGCGCCACGCTGCCCTGGTCCGCCTCGTCCTCGTCGGGCTTCTCGACGGCGACGCGCGGCACGTGGCAGGTGGCCAAGACGGCGTGGGCGGGGTGCATCACGGTCACACCCTCGATCTGCAGGAGATCAGCGGCCGTGATGGTGTCGTCCAACCCCATGTTGCTGATGTCCACCAGGTAGCTACGCGGCAGGGCGCGGGGCTTGGCCTTCACGCTGACGCGGTCCTGGACGGCGGCGAACACGCCGCCATCGACCTCGCCCTTGGCGCGGCCCTTGAAGGCCAGGGGCACATCGGTCTCGACCTCGTGGGCATCGTCCACCCGCACGAAGTCCACGTGCAGGATGCGGTCGGTGAGGGCGTCGGTCTGCATCTCGCGCAGGATGGCGGGACGCGTCTGGTCGCCCATCTTCAGCTCGACGAGATGGCTGCCCGTGCGCAGGAACCGCTGGATCTCAGTCCGCGCGATGCTCAGCTCGATGTTCGGACGCTTCATGCCACACAGGACGCCCGGGATGAGGTCCGCGCGACGCTGCCGGATGGCGTTGCTGGATCCCAGGGCCTCGCGGCGGGCGACGTCGATCGTGATGAACTCCATGGCAGGCTCCTCTGCGCGCGATTTCGCGGGCACACCCCACGACGATAGCGGAGTCGCCGCGTCGGGCCAGATCGGGCGCGAGGGTTCGGCCCCAGGCCCTACTCCGGCCGGTTGAACAGGACGCTGAGGCTCTGTTCTGTGTGGACGCGCATGATGGCCTCGGCCAGCAGGGGGGCCGTCCGGAGGACCGTCAAGTTGGGCAGCCCGGCGGGGTCGACGGGGATGGTGTCGGTCAGCACGATCTCGACCACGGGGGCAGCCCGCAGGCGCTCCCGGGCCGGCCCGCAGAGGACGCCGTGGGTGGCGGCGATGCGCACCGAGATGGCCCCCGCCTGCGCACAGGTGCGGGCGGCCTCGGTGATGGAACCGCCGGTCGAGATCATGTCGTCGACGAGCAGCACGTTGCGCCCGGCGACGTCGCCGATCACCGCGCCGATTTCGACTTTGTCGGCCGAGATCCGGCGCTTGTCCACGATGGCCAACTCGCCTCCGAGCCGGCCCGCGTACCCGCGCGCCATCTTGGAGGAGCCCACGTCGGGCGCGACAACCGTGAGTTTCTCGATGCGTTGTTCCTTGAAGTGGCGCACCAACACGGGCGAGGCGTACAGGTGATCCACGGGCACATCGAAGAAACCCTGAATCTGGGCGGCGTGCAGATCCACCGTCAACACGCGATCCGCGCCTGCCTTCGTGAGCAGATTGGCGACCAACTTGGCGGTGATCGGAACGCGGCCCTCGTCCTTGCGGTCCTTGCGCGCGTAGCCGAAGTACGGAATCACGACGGTGATGCGCGCTGCGGAGGCCCGCCGAGCCGCATCGATGAGGATCAGCAGCTCCATCAGGTTGTCGTTGACGGGCGGGGACGTGGACTGCACGAGGAACACGTCGGCCCCGCGCACGTTGGCGTGGATGTGGACGTCGATCTCACCGTCCGGGAAGCGACCTACGCGCGCCTTGGTGCGCGTGACGCTCAACTCCCGCGCGATATCGTCGGCCAGGGCCGTACACGCGTTACCGGCGATCAGTTCGAGACTACGTTGACTCACCCGGCTGCTCCTTCGTGACGGCGGCATCCTGCCCCGAATCGGCTTTCGGGGGAAGGGCACGCGCGGGCACCCCCACCACGGTTGTGCCCGGCGGGACGCCCTTCTTGGGCAAGACCACGGCATTCGCGCCGGTGCGCGCGCCAGCGCCCACGTCGACGGGCGCCACCAAGATCGTGCCGGAACCGATGGACGCGTCGGCCCCGATGGTCGTGCGGTGCTTCTCGTGCCCGTCGTAGTTCGCCGTAACGACTCCGCACCCGATATTGGCCCGCGGGCCGACATCCGCGTCCCCGAGGTAGGCCAGGTGCTTGGCCTTGGCGCCCGCCCCGAGGGTGCTGCCCTTCACTTCTACGAAGTTTCCGATCTCGACGCCCGGGCCCAGCACGGTTCCGCCGCGCAAACGGGCGAACGGACCCACGCGCGCCCCGACCGCAATGCGGCAGCCCGTCCCGATGTGCGTGAACGGCAAGATGCGCGCGCCCGGAGCGATCTCGACGTCAACCTCGATCACGGTCGTGGCGGGATCGGTCACCCGCACACCGCGGCGCATGTGCTCGGTGCAGATTCGGGCCCGCAGGATCGCGACGGCCGACGCCAGGTCGGCCCAGTCGTTCACGCCCAGCAGGGCCCCGGCCTCCGGCGCGATCACCGCTTCCACGCGGGCCCCGGTCGCGGCGATGGCCCCCACCGCGTCGGTCAAATACTCCTCGCCGAGCACGTTGCCGGAGCCGAGCCCCTGCAGTCCGTGGCGCAGGTGGGCCGCGCCGAAGACGTACAGCCCGGTGTTGAACTCTTGGATGCTGAGCTCAGCCGGTGTGGCGTCGCGCGCTTCGGCAATCCGTTCGAACGCACCCTGCGGCGTGCGCACGATCCTGCCCAGCAGGCCGGGCTCGGGCGTGACGCCCGTCAGCAGGGACGCCGCCGCTTCGCTCGCCCGGTGGGCGTCCAAGAGGGCGCGTAGGTCGTCGGTGCGCAGCTGCGGCACGTCGCCGTAAACCACCAGCACGTCGCCCTCAAAGGTAGGGAGCGCCTCGAGGGCCAGGCGCGCGGCGTGCCCCGTACCGTTTTGCGGTACCTGGCGCACGGTCCGCGCCTCGGGCCAAGCCCGCGCGAGCCAGCGCTCAACCTCCTCAGCGCGGTGACCCGTGACGACCACCGTATGGGCCGCACCGAGGGGCTCGAGCGCCCGCCGTACGTGCTCGAGGAGCGGCACCCCGAGGCAGTCCAGCAGCGCCTTGGGCGGCAGGTCGTCGCCGCCTCCGAGCCGCGTGCCCTTGCCCGCGGCCAGTACGAGCACGGCCAGTTCGCGGGAGACCATGTCCCGCAAGACCGCGCCCCCGGCTCCGGACGACGGCCCGCCTGCGCCGGGAGCCATGCCGGCTACCCCTCGTCCTTGCCGCTGCGCGTTGCGAAGAGCAGCAGCGCTACTCCCACCAGCACGCCAGCGCCGTAGGTCTTGATGTTCGTGAGCAGCTCCGCGTCGAGCGGCTCCTCCCAAACCTGGATGAGCCCGGCCCGCAGCTCGCCCTCGGGCAGGAGATAAGCGCCAAAGAACACGATGGCTGCGCCTCCGAGGAGGAGCCCGATGAGCCTGCCCATGGTTGTTGCTCCGTGGCGAGGGGTGCGCGACGCGCGGTAGGTACTGAACCAGAGGACGGCACTTGGGGGAAGGCTGCGCCGTGGAGGAGTTCCCCGGGGAGGACTCGAACCCCCAACATTCGGAACCAAAATCCGACGTGCTACCGATTGCACCACCGGGGAGCGTGCGCCCCGATGCTACCGGCCCACGCCCCAAACGCTGCCATCGGCGAGCGCCCTGCGTAGCAGGTCCAGAGCGCGCAGCGCCGCGTGACGCTGAACGAGCGTGCGCTCGAAGGGCAGGTCCAGGCGCAAGCAGACGGTTTCGCGGCCCGCGAGGGCCAGCGCGACGAACACCGTGCCGGGCGCCACGGCCGGACGCCCGGGCTCTTCGACGGGCTCAGGCCCAGCCACGCCGGTGGTCGCGAGGGCAGCGTCTGTACGCGCCGTGGCGCGCGCGCCCTCGGCCAGTGCTCGCGCCACGGCCTCTGAGACGACCCCGTGGCGCTCGATCAGCGCCGCGGATACGCCGAGGCGCAGCGTCTTCTGCACGGTCGCGTACGTGATCCACCCGACAGGCAGCACCGCGCTCGCGCCAGGGACCGCCGTCAGCATCCGCGCGACGAGCCCACCCGTGACGGACTCAGCGGTCGCCAGGGTCCGGCCGGCGGCCCGCATGCGCGCGATGACCTCATGGGCCAGCCCGCCGCCCGCGGGCGGAACGAACGCGTCGATGCCTAGTGCGGCGCGTACGGCACCCCACGTTTGCTCAAGCCGGCTGGCGGCGTCAGTGCCGCGTGCCCGCAGGACCAGCTCGACCTCGCCGTCGTGCGGATACGAGGCTAGGTCCAAGCCCGCGGCCGCGACGAGGGGCTCGATGCGCGCCGCAATCTCGGCCTCGGGGATGCCTGCCGACCAGAGCGTCCGGGCAACCACCTCCTCGCCAGCCACAACCGTCGGCAAGACATGCGCTTCGCAGAGCGCCCGCCACTCGCGCGGCACGCCTGGGAAGGCGTAGATCGAGGTATCGCCGAGGGTGAGCGCAAGCCCCGGCGCGATCCCAACGGGATTGGCCAGCCAGCGCCCACCGACCGGAACTTCGCCTTGCCGGCGCTCTCCCGGCGGCGGGGTTCGTCCGCGCCGCGCCAGGCAGGCCACGACGGACGCCCAGGCGGCCTCGTCGAAGGCGAGCGCAACGCCGAGCGCGCGCGCAAGCCCTGCGCGCGTTCGATCGTCGGATGTAGGCCCCAGGCCCCCACTGACGACCACACAGCGCGCGCGCGTGGCCGCGTGTTGCACGGCCTCGGCGATGGCGGCCGGATCGTCGCCAACCACCGTCAGCCCCGTCAAGGCGACGCCGCGCGCGTCGAGGCGGCGCGCCAGCCAGCTGCCGTTCGCGTCGGTTCGCCGCCCAGAGAGCAGCTCATCGCCGACGAGGACGACGCCGACGGTCATCTACACGGCGCTCCGGATGTGCACGATGTCCCCGTCCTGAACGAGGTAGTCCTTGGGCTCGAGCCGCATGGCGCCAGCGGCCTTGAGCTCGCGCATGCCGCCCGCGGCCATCAGCGTGTCGTAGGCGAACACCTCCGCGCGCACGAACCCGCGCGCGAGGTCAGTGTGGATCTTGCCCGCGGCGACCACGGCCGTGTCGCCGCTGCGAATCGTCCAAGCGCGGACTTCGTCTTCGCCGACGGTGAAGAACGAGCAGAGGCCCACGGCGCGATAGACATCGCGCACGAAGCGATCAGCCGCCGGCGCCTCGATACCGAACTCGGCCATGAACTCGGGGCGATCCGCCGGGTCCATCGCGTTGAGCTCCGCGTCGATCTGCGCGTCCATCGCCGTAACGTCCCGCACGAGAATGGGCAGGCCTTCGGTGAGGCCAGCCGGAGCCGGATTCGAACCATTCACGAGCACCATGACGGGCTTGCGCGTGAAGAACTGAAAGCCCCGGATGCGCTTCTCATTCTGCGCGTCGAGTTCGAGGCCGCCCAAGTTCTCGCCGGCCTCAAAGCGCGCGAGGCACTGATCGAGTACGGCGAGCTCCAGCGCATCCTCCGCCGCAGTGCGTGTCTTCTTCGCGACGCTCTCCCGCAACTTCTCGGCCCGCTTCTCCGCGATGACGTAGTCCGACGTCATCATCTCGCCCGCAATGCGTTCGAGATCGGCACGGGGGTCGGGCGCGGGACGGTCGTAGGCGACCTGGTCGGTGCGGAAGTCGCGCAGCACGAGCACGAACGCGTCGATCTCGCGCAGGGCCGAGAGGATGCGTCCGCGTCGCTCGCGATCGCCCTCTCCGGCGCCTGTCGGCAAGCCGGGCGCATCCCAGACCTCAAGGCCCGTGGGCGTGTACTTCTTGGGCTGAAACATCGCCCGACACGCCTCGAGCCGCGGGTCGTTCAGCTTGACGACCTGGATGTGCGTCTCGGTCTGGACGACGCCCGGCTGGCTGTCGACCGGATTCTCCGCGATGGCGTTGAAGACCGTGGTCTTGCCGGAGCCCTGAAGTCCGAGGAGTGCGATGCGCATGGCGGGCAGAGTACGCCATCCCCCCGTAGGTCCGAAGCCAAGGCGCATCGTAGGCGTGCAGGTGTCCCGCCGAGCACGTACGGCTTCGTGGATGCGGGGCGTGGGATTGCCGTCGTCGTCCTCGCGGGGGC
>JAQBWE010000138.1 GCA_027625315.1 Planctomycetota bacterium | reverse complement strand
CAAGCCCTGCTGCCAAGTGGCGATGGAGCAGTTGCATGAACGCGGTCGTGGCCTCGTCGGGCACGGGCCAGAAGCTCGTGACCATGGCGGAGGCCCCCGCCTGCAGGAAGCCTCGTACCAGCCCAAAGAGCTCGCCGCCCTCCGTGACGCTGACCTTGCCGGTCGCGCAGCCCGCGAGCACGATCAACTCCGGCGCGAGCTTGAGCTCAGCGATGCGCGGGATCGTGAGCCAGCCGTCGCCGAGGCAGACGCCCGACTCCATGGGGTCCGTCCGATCAAAACGCGCGTGGGCCGCAATGTGCACGACGCGCGCGCGGCGCCCGTAGCGCACGAGGTTGGCCGAGGTGGCCTCCTTGCCCACGAAGCAGCGGTTGCGCGGCACAAATGCGGAGAGCTGCTCGACCTCGCGCCGGATGTCCGGCGCCGTCTCGTCGGGCACACCGAGGATGAGCGCCGTGCCGTAGCGCCGGCCGCGGGGCTGGCGGCAGTGCAGGTAGATCGAGGCGCTGGGCGCCTGCACCACCTCATAGTCGAGCAAGAGCGGGTGGCCCGCGATGCCCAGGGCGTGGAAGGGCAGGCCATTCAGATCGCCATGGGGCACGATCACCACCCGTCGCCGTGTTAGGTGCGGCCGGATGGGTTCGATCAGCAGGCGGTACAACTCGTCGAGCACCGCGTTCGCGCTGGGCAGCAGCGCGCCAGCGAGCGCTGGCAGCGCTCGCGACGCGAGATTCGGACGATCGAGCTGGAAGCTCATGCGGGTGAGGAGATCGCGCAGAACGGGGCGCAGCAGCGGACGGCGGTGTACGCGCAGCCCGTCCACATCCACAACGAACGTGATCAACTCCTCGTTGCCGAGGAAGTACTCGATCAGGGTCTCGTCGGCGGTGAGGGCGGCTTGCACCTCGGCAAGATCTGGCGCCGCACCACGCCGGAGGCGTACGGCGGCCGGGTCGTACTCGGCCAGGCGATCCAGGCATGCGCGCAGGCGCTGCTCGCGCGCCGAGGCTTCTGCTGCGCGGCGGTTGGCGTCGTCGGTATGTGCGCCGCGCTCAATGGAGGGCATGCGCGAGGCCAGACCGTCGATCTCGCGTTCGAGGCGGCGGGCCTCGCGCTGGAGACGGCGGTCGCCACCCTTGGCTTCATGGGGATCCTCATGCCGCAGCAGGTCCAGCAGGGCGCGGCCCCGCGCCTGCTCGGCCAGCTCGAACGCCCGGGCCGGGGCATCGGGCCCGCCGTGATCCAGTACCAGTCGCACGGCGTCAGCGAACAAGCGCGCCTTGCCCGTCAAGAACGCGGCCATGTATTCATCGGGCGGCACGGCTACGCGATGCTCTTCGAGCAGCCGCGTTGCGTGCAGTGCATGGCGCACGGCGCGGGCGACGTCGGCGGGTTCGTGCAAGTGTGCCAGCTCGTGGTGGATCTCGCACCGCAGCCACGGCAAGCCACGCTCCTCGATGTCGGCCAGCAGGCGCTCCAGGCGAATCTGCGCGCCAGCCGCATTGCCGCCGCGCCGCTCGATCGAGGCGAGCAGCACCTCCGCGTGGCCCGCGCGCTCGTGGAGGTTGCTGCCGTGCAGGATCTCCGCGGCCTGCTGCGCCCGGCGCGCCGCGCGACCGGCGTGGCCCTCCTCGAGGTCGAGTTCCGCCAGGCGATGGAGCGACACGCCCCACCACATGGCGTTTTTCATCTCACGGAAGGCATGCTCGGCGCGCTCTAGCCGCCGCCGCGCCTCGTCGGGCTTGCCCAAGCTGCGCTCAGCGACGGAGCAGAAGAACTCCGCGCGCGCGACCTCCGTCGGAATGCCGAGGGCCTCAAGCTCGGTGGCTGCGCGGCGGGCGAGGCTGGCCGCATGTGCGGGCAGGTTCATGTGCAGGCTGATCTCGGCCACGTCGAGGTCGCACATGGCCACGTGGCGACGGTCGCCGGCCTGAAGGAACTGCTCGCGCAGGGCGCGGAACTGGCGCAGAGCGCGGTGGAACTCGCCGCGCACAAAGACCAGATACGCATGGTTGTAGGCCGCCCGCAGGGCCATGGCGTGAACGCCGCTAGCCTCGTGCTCCCGAATCACCCGGCGGTAGAGGCGCTCGGCCTGATCATAGCGCTCGAGGTTGGTGAGTGCCGTCGCGCGGTTGGTGTCGATGCCCGTGATCGTGGCGCGTTTGGCGGTTCGCCGTAGCACCCGCCGGCAGCGGTCAAATGCGCGCAGAGCGTCCTGGGCGCGGCCCTGGGCCTGGTACACGATGGCCTCCGCTCCGTCGAGCCGCGCGCGGAGATCCGCGAAGCCTCGGCGCGGAAGCGCGACGCGGCTGCTGTCGAGCACGGCGAGCGCCTCGTCGAAGCGGGCCATGAGCGCCAGCGTCTGTGCATACGGCAGGGCGATGCGCGCGCCGTCGATCGGTGGCATGACGCTGCGGAGGTGTTCGAATCGGTGAGCGGCCTGGCGCGGACGGCCGAGCACATGGAGCGAGCCCGCCACGCTCTTGAGGGCGAGTTGGGCTGCGCGCGTCTCCCCGCGCCGCTGCGAAGCCAGATAGACGAACATCTCGATGCGGCGCGAGGCTTCCGGATCCGACGGCCGCTGGCGCAGGGCATCGCGAAGCAGCTCGATTAGGTCCAACTCAGCGAGTCCCGCGTCACCGAGCGCGCGGAGGATCTCTCGCCGCCGCCACGGTTCGGGCGTGCGGGCGATGCGCTCGGCCAGCGACGCGGTGACGGGCATGCCCTAGTGCGAGAAGGCCATCCGCACGATCGGACCCTCGGCCGGCTCGATGTGCAACTCGAAGTCGCCGGGCTCCCAGAACGGAACGGCGAAGTCGCCGACGTCGGTCAAGCGTGCGGCGCCCGTGCAGCCCTTGCTCCCGATGAGCGAGGCGTGACGCGCGCCGCGGAACCGAGCGGCGCACTCCGGCGTGGGGGTGATGAGCTGGCCGTACAACCAGCCGCCATCCTCGGTGCCGCCCTCGCCGGGAACGAGCAACTCAACATACGCATCGCCAGCCTGAAACAGCATGCGCCGTTCCCGCGCCCCGACGTTACGGAAGCCGAGCTGCTCCTCGCTGGTGCGCGTGTCTGCGATCAACTCAGCGTCGAGGAATACCTTGTCCGGATGCGTCGTCATCGCTGCGAATTCCCCACGGTTTTCGAATGCGTCCCAGCCACTGATCCCTCGTTCGGAGCGGGTTCTAGCATGACTCGAAAGGTGCTGCCCTTGCCTTCTTCAGTGTCGAACTCGATTCGACCACCCTGTTCCTCAATGAGACGGCGACTCATATAGAGACCGAGGCCCGTGCGGCCAGGAGCCGATTGGTGGACGAATGGCTGGAAGAGGCGCTCGCGCAGGGCGCTCGGGATGCCGGGCCCGTTATCCGTCACTTCGATCAGGATCCAGCCGCGCTCACCGCGCACGCTCACATCAACTTCATGTCCGCCCTCGGATGCCGCCCGCATGGCGTTAGTCAGCACGTTGAGGACGGCTTGCATGACCCGAGTTCGATCCGCGAGTGCTTCGTGCCGATTGTCGAGGTTGCGCGTGATGCTGACCCCAGCGCTGCGTTGCTTGGCCTCGAGAAGCAGGAGGGTGTCCTCGACGACGCGCTCGACCGGCACCACGGTGCGGTGGTGCTCGTCGCGCCGGACGAGGTCCAGCAGGGCGCGGACGTATTCTTCGCAGCGGCGGGCCCAGCCGCGCACGCGAACGAGCGCCTCGCGGCAGTCATCGTCCTCGCCCGTGATCAGCACCCGCTCAGACTCGGCGAGCAGCGGCTGGACGAGGCCAGCCAGGTCGTGCGCCATCCCGCCCGCCAGCAGGCCCGTGGAGGCCAGACGCTGGAGGTGACCGAGCCACTGGAGGCCCGCGCGGTCATCCAGCGGCAGCGGCGAGCCGGGGAGCCCGCTGAGGTGCGCACGCTCCGGCGCCTGTTCGAAAGCAGAGCGCGCCGGAAGCGGTTCAATGGGAGGAGGGGTCGCGTCCATCAATATCCCCGGCGGGGGCCACTCCCACGCCACACCCCAGGCTTACCGCCCCAGTCCTCCCACGGCTAGACCCGTTTTTAGGCGAGATGAAGGCCGGGCTGCGAAGATGGGCCCATGTCCTCCGTTCGCCTCCCCTTCGCCAAGATGCACGGGCTCCGCAATGACTACGTCGTGCTGGACGCCATGGCCGCGGCTCCGGCCGATCCCGCCGCCCTGGCCCGGACCCTGGGGGACCGCCGGAGCGGAGTCGGGAGCGACGGGTTGCTGCTTGCCCTGCCGTCCGCGCGCGCCGACTTGGCCATGCGAATGTTCAACCCGGACGGCAGCGAGGCCGAAATGTGCGGCAACGGCCTCCGCTGCCTCGTGTTCTTCGCCATCGCGCGCGGCCTGGTGCCCGCGGAGGCCCTTCTGCGTGTGGAAACGGGTGCGGGCATCCTGAGTGCACGAATCGAGAGCATCGAGGGCGGCACGGCGCGGGTCGCGATCGACATGGGCTCGCCGCACGTCGCGGACCCGCTCGCCCTCGTGGTCGACGGAGCCGCACTCGAGCTACAGCGTGTCTCCATGGGCAATCCGCACGCAGTCCTGTTTGTCGACGATGTGGCGCGGGCGCCGGTCGAGCGGCTCGGCCCGCGCATTGAGTGCGATCCGGCTTTCCCTGCCCGCACGAACGTCGAGTTCGTCGAAGTCGTGGACCGGGGCCATGTCCGCCAACGAACGTGGGAGCGCGGTGCCGGCGAGACGCTCGCGTGCGGCACCGGTGCCTGCGCCGTCGTGGTCGCCGCGGCGACGACCGGCCGCATCGAGCGTTCCGCGCGTGTCTCACTGGCCGGCGGCGACCTCGACATCGTCTGGGCCGACGACGGCCATGTACACATGACCGGACCGGCCGTGCACGTGTTCGACGGCGTCTGGCCGGTGAGCTAGTTCCGCCATGCAGCCCACCGTTTGCGAAGTTTGTGGTAGCCGGCAGGTGGAACCCACCCGCGTGCATGGCATGGACCTGTACCGCTGCGGCCTTTGCGATCATCTGCACGGCAGCGCGGAGCAGCTGGCTGAGATCGACCTGCATGACGAGGCGGAGGTCCGCGGGATCCACCCCGACGTGTACCCACTGGTGCGCGCCCTCGAGGCAGTGCCCACCTTTCAGGTCGTGGCGACGTCCGTGGGTGACGTGGAGACGAGTGAGTTCCCCTTCGTATTCCTGCGCGTTGAGGAAGGCGGGCTGCGTCACATCGAGCGGCTGCTCACGAGCCTCGAGATGGCCAACCGCAGCACGAAGCGCCGTTGGGTCGTGGAGTGCACGCTGCAGCGTGGTCTCGTGTTCGTGCTGCGCCCGCGGTTCTGGAAGCCGATCCTCGAGATCGACGGAACCGACATTCGCGAGGCGCGCGCCGACTTCCACACTCTCGCTGACATCCTCACGCGCGACGTGCAACTCGGCTGGTGGCACGCGTAGGTCTTCTCAGCCCCGTTCGTCGGGCACGATTTTCAGGGCGATGTCGAGCGCCGGCGCGCTGTGGGTGAGCGCGCCCGAGGAGATGCGGGCCACGCCCGTGGAGGCGAGTGCCTCCACCGTGTCGAGGGTCACGCCGCCCGACACCTCGAGCTGCGGCCGCGGGGCGGCGAGGCCTTGCATTTGGCGCACGGCAGCCCGGATCGCCGCGAGGGGAAACTCATCCAGCACGAGCACCAAGCGGGCACGATCCTCAGCAGCCGTGGCTTCCAGGGCGGCGTCCAGCTCCGCGGCGTTCTCGACTTCGACGTAGAGCGGGACGCCGGGGGGCAGGGCGGCCCACAGCGCGCGCACGCCTTGTGCGATCGACTGCGGTCCGGTCCGGCCGTACGCGGCGACCAAGTGGTTCTCCTTGAGCATCGCCGCGTCGGCGAGATCCAAGCGGTGGTTCTGGCCACCGCCGCAGCGGACGGCGTACTTCTCGAGCGCTCGCCAGCCCGGCGTGGTCTTGCGCGTGTCGTAGATCTGCGCGCGGGCCGACAAGATGCGCTCCGCGAAGCGCGCCGTGTGCGACGCGACGCCACTGAGCCGCTGGAGCAGATTGAGGATCGTGCGCTCGGCCCGCAAGATGGCGCGAGCCGATCCCTCAACGCGCATCACCACGGTGCCAGCGCCGATGGTCTCGCCGTCCTCGGCGAGCGGAGTCAAGCGGACCTCGGCCCCGAGGGCCGCGAAGACGCGGGCGACCAGCGGTAGGCCGCAGACGATCCCGGGGGCCTTGACGCGGATCTCGGCCAGCGCGTCGCGGTCAGCGGCGGGCAGGACGGCCGACGTGAGGTCCTCCCGGGCGTGGTCTTCGGTGAGCGCCGCTTCGATGAGGGCCTCGACCGCCGGGCCGTGCGGGAACGTGGAGGGCATCGCCGGATCGTAGCGCGCCCGGTACGCGCGCCCAGGCTGGCAGCACCGGTTCGCGCGCACAGAGGCCCGCGGCAGCCGCTAAGGCCGCCGCTGCGGCAGAAGCTGCCGCTGCCAAGTGGGCATGTCATCGGCGTTGCCGTCCTCGGCGAAGGCCCGCGGCAGCGCCCCGGTCCATGGTCGGGCGCGCACGGCCGCGGCGACCCGATGCACGACCAGCCCGGCCAGTGCGACGAGCAGCAGGGCGGCCAGCAGGCGCGGTTGGGTGCGGGCCATCTGCTGGTCCCTCGCGGCCGGGGAGTGCGGGGTCACGCGCGCGGCCGGGCGGGCGTAGAATCGCGCCCCGTGCCTTCTCCCGTCGCCAACATCCCGATCGTGGCGGAGGCCACGCAGCTGCACAAGACCTACGGGCGCGGCGACGAGGCGGTTGAGGCCGTGCGCGGCGTGGACTTCCAGCTCAAAGCAGGCGAGTGTCTGGGCTTGCTGGGGGCCAACGGCAGCGGCAAGAGCACGACCATCAAGCTCGTGCTCGGCACGCTGCGCCCGACGGCGGGGCGGGTCCAAGTGCTCGGGGGCACGGCCGGCCGCCGCGCGGCGCGGGCGCGCTCAGGCTATGTGCCCGAAGAGGCGCGCCGGTTCGGCGCGCTGACCGGGCGCGAGACCGTCGATCTGTTCGCGCGCCTGCAGGGCGTGCGGCCGCGGGCGGAGCGCCGGAGTCGAGTCGACGAGGCCCTGGCGCTGGTCGGATTGCGCCCCGAGGCCTGGAGGCAGCGGCTCGCGACCTACTCACGCGGCATGGCGCGGCGGCTCGCCATGGCTGCCGCGTGGGTGCATCGGCCGGAGCTGCTCGTCTTGGACGAGCCGACCTCGGGCCTTGATCCCGTCGGCACCGAGGAGTTGCTCGCGCTGCTTGACGTCCATCGCGCACGCGGTGGCGCGACGCTGCTCTCGACTCACGATCGCCTGACGGCTGAGCGCGCCTGCGATCGTGGGCTGGTGCTCGTCCGGGGTCGGGTTGGACTCGAGGGGCCGACCGCCGAGCTCATGGCACAAGACGCCTCGTCTTCGCTGCTCCCCCTGATGCGGCGCGCCGAAGCCGCGGAGCGTGCGGATGCGTGAACTGCTCGCGCTGACGGGCCGTCACTTGCGCACGAGTGCGCGCAGCCGGACATCGCGGGTGGCCGTTGCGGTTTTCGTCCTCGCCCTCATCGCCGCGGTGTTGGCGGGCCGCGACGCGCCGGCGCCGAGTCTCTTGCTCGCCGTGGCCACGCTGGCGCTCACGTTCGTGGCCGCCGGATTCGCTGTTGGCGCGGGCACCGTGCTGCCCGAGGATCGGCTCGCCGGCCGCGAGGAGTGGCTGGCCACACTCGCTCCGCCCGGGTGGAAGCGACGGCTCTCCGTCGTGCTCGCCGCCTGGGTGATTGCCGCGGGCGCAGGCCTGGTCGGTGGGGCGCTCGCGGGCGCCGTGACCGCGTTTGTCCGCGCCGACGCGTTGTTTCGGGCCTGGGAGGTGGTGCCGCTCGGCGAGTCGCGCCTGTTGGACCGCGCGGCGCCGCTTGAATTCGCGCTTCCCGCCGCCCCGCACGGGTACGACGAGCTTGAGTTCGAGATCCGACCCTTGTTTCGCGACTTCGGACGCCGGGACGTCGTGCAGATCATCTGGGCGAGCGGTCAGCAGGGCGGCACGTTCGACGCCTCCGTGCGCGGACCCCTGCGCGTGCCGGTCGCGGCGAAGGCGCGCGCGCTCACCCTCTCTACGAGTACCGAGGGTGTGCGCCTGCGCGTCGTGGAGGCGCGGCGGCTAGGGCCTGCGCGCGCACCAGTGCCCGCCCTCGCGTGGCTGGGGCTCCTGCTGGGGCTGTGCGTCGGGGCCGTCGCTCCGGTCGCCGTGCTGCTCTCGCGCGGGACCACCGGTCAGACCGCCGCGGCTGGCGCCGGCTGCCTGCTGC
>JAQBWE010000137.1 GCA_027625315.1 Planctomycetota bacterium | reverse complement strand
CGGCCTCCCGCGCATCGGAGCCGACGAGTCCGGCAAGGGGGACTGGTTTGGTCCGCTCGTGACGGCCGCCTACCGCCTGGAGGAGGGCGACGTCGAGGCGCTGCGCGCGCTCGGCGTGAACGACAGCAAGGTGCTCGCGGACTCAGCGAGTGCGCGCATTGCCGGGCAACTCGACGAGCGCGGTGGGGGCGAGGTCGAGGTGCTCATGCCCCTGGACTACAACCCGCGTTACGCGCGCTTGCGCAACGTCAACCTCTTGCTCTCCGAGATGCACGGCGCCTGCATCCGGCGCCTGCACGAGCGCACGGGACCCGTGCCCGTCGTGATCGTGGATCAGTTCTCGCCCCGCACGGCGGTGCTTGAGCGCGATGCGCACTTGCCCGCCGGCTGTCGCCTGGTGACCCGCACGAAAGGCGAGGCCGATCTCGCCGTGGCCGCGGCGAGCATCCTGGCGCGCGCCGCCTTCGTGGACGGCCTGCGGGAGCTCAGCAACGAGTTCGGCATGACCCTGCCGCCGGGAGCCGGCACGCCCGTGCTGGTCGCCGGTCGGGCCTTCGTGCGTACGTTTGGGCGCGACGCGCTCGCGCACGTCGCCAAGCTCCACTTTGCTACCAGCGCCCAAGTCTGATGCGGCGGCTCGGGCCGGCCTCTCGCGGTAGGCTGGACGCCATGCGCGGCATCGTTCTCACCCTCATCGCGAGCCTGCTCTTCGTGAGCGGGTCCCCAGGCGCCCGGACGGCCGCGGCGGATGAGTCCGCCGGCGTTCGCCGCGACTTCCGTGACGACATGAAGGCGGAGGAATGGAAGGTCCGCCGCGGCGCGTTCCTGCGCCTCCTCGACTTCGACGGCGAGGCGGTCTTCGATGAGTGCCTCAGCGCCACACTGTCCGAGAAGAACGCCGCGGTCATACTCGCGGGCATTGCGACCCTCGGCAAGTTCGAGAGCGAGGCCGCGCAGTTGGCCCTGCTGCGCGAGTTGGGTCGCGCGAAAGGCGAGCGCGCGAGTGTGCTGCTCATGGCCCTGGCGGAGCAGAATGGGCATCGCGGCGTACCCGAGATGATCGCCCTGTTGTCAGACAAAGACGCCACCAAGGCCGCGCTGGCGGCGCTGGCGCTCGGGGCCAAGCGCGCGCCGGACGCGACGGACGGGTTGCTCGCGTCGCTGGGCCATAAGGAGTGGCAGGTGCGCTCAGCCGCCGCCCGGGCGTTCAAAGCCTGGGCATGGACCGACCTGACGACGCCGGACAAGAAGTCCGGCAAGCTGCCTGAGCCCAAGATGGCGGACTGGTTCCCGCTCGACCGGATCCAGAAGGCGCTCGCCGACGCGCTGGAGTCGGCCGAGGGTGCGCCGCGGGGCGACATCATCGAGGCGCTCGAGTTCATCGCGCGCAAGACCTACGGCGACAACCTCGCCGCTTGGCAGGCGCACGCGCGCGGGGAGGAGGTCACGAAGGCGATCGAGTCCCAGCGTGTCTGGCCGCCGCACTTCTTCGGTGTGCCCATCTGGGGGCAGCGCGTCGTCATCGTCATGGACTCCAACGTGCTGACGGATCGCGCGCACCCGTTCAACGATCGGGATCGGCTCCAGGCGCTGTGCGACAACCCCGGGCGGGCCGGCCTGCCTTGGCACAAGATCCAGTCGGTCAAGCACTTCAACGACGCGTGGGTCCGCCGGTTCCTGATGGACCTGCCGTCGAGCGGGATGTCGTTCGACCTGATCTTCTCGGGCCTCAAGCCGCGTCCGGTCTTTGGCCGCCTCAAGCCGGTGAACGGCGGGACGCAGAAGAGCGCGATCGAGGAAGTCGAGAAGGCCGGGGTCGAGAACGAGAACGACATCCTCTCCGCCATGACCCTCGCGCTGGACATCTCGGGGCGCAAGGAGAGCGTGGCGTGGACCAAGGGGCCCGATGTGGTCTGCTGCGTCTACTCGAGCGTCCCGTGGCTGGCCGAGGAGACCGATGCCGAGGTGGTGGGGTCGACCATCGGCCTGATGGCCCGGCGCCGCCTCGTGAAGATCCAGGCCGTGGGCGTGCACGAGTTCGCCTACGCCATGATGAAGCTGTTCGCCGAGCAGTCCGGTGGCCACTACCGCGAGCTGATCCACTAGCGCGGTCGGGGCGGGGGGCGCGGGACTGTGGGGGCGGGGCGCGGCCCGCCTGGCGACCCGGACCCGCCCGGGACCGACGCCCCCGTGTCCGGGCGTGGGCCTCAGGTAGCATGGAGGGCTGTCCGGGAGAACCCTGCCATGACCCGCCTACGCTGGTTGCTGACCTGTTGGGTCCTGCTCGCCTCCCTCGCGTGCGGCGGACTTCTGTCCTCCGTCGCCGCGGAGGATGACGCCGGTCCGGTGCTGGCCTCCGACGAGGAAGCCGCGGCCGCGCTCGAGAAGTTTCAGCAGGAGTACAAGGCTACGGGCCTGAGCGGCGACGACAAGTTGATGCAGCGCGACTTCGCGCTGCGCATCATCAACAAGTTGCACCATCCCGAGATCGTCAAGGCGATCGGCAAGGTCTCCAAGAGCAGCGATGAGGACCTGCGGCTGATCGCCGTCATCTACCTCGGCGACCAGACGCTGCTGCCGCACCAGGCCGCGGACTATGTCACCGCCGCGATGAACCGGCACAAGAAGGATGTCCTCATGCAGATGACGGGCCTCCAGTCGTTGGGCACGCTCAAGTACTTGGGCGCGACGAATGACGTTCGCGCGCTCCTCAAGCACAAGCACTTCGTCGTCCGCAAGGCCGCCATCGATGCCATCGGCGACATCGGCGACACGCGCATGTTGAGTGATGTACTCGGCGTCCTGGGCGTCAAGCTGGACTCCGACTCCGGCAAGGAGCCCGACAAGAAGGACGGCGGCAAGGAAACGACCGAAGAGGGTTCCTCCTGGGACGGTGTCGAGGTGCACTACGACACGGGCACCTCAGGCGACGGCGATCAGAAGATGGCCGAGAAGATCGGCAAGGAGCAGCTCGCCAAGAACAAGGCCGCGGCTGGCGGCGGCGCCGGTGGAAACGGCGGAGGCGGGGGTAGCGTGGGTGTCGGCGGCAGCGCCGGCCGGGGTGGTACTGCCCGCAGCACGGAAGAGCTGATCCCCGCCATCCTGCGGACGCTCAAGAAGCTGACGGGCGAGGAGTTCAAGAACCCCGCCGCCATCCGCAGCTGGCTGCGTGAGCGCGGCGACTGGCGTAAGGCTGAGGAAGAGCGCCTGGACAAGATCGAGAAAGAGCAGAAGGCCGCCCGCTAGGCCCGCTCGCTAGGCAGGCGGCCTAGGCCCGCTGGCCCACCCCCGTGGCCGCCTCCGGGGTGCGCCGCAGGAGGAATGGGGCTCCACAGCCCGCGTTGTACTGTGCGGTCTCATCACCGGTGCCCCGGGAACCCCATGCCTCCGTCCAGCCCCCGCTCCGTCCTCGGTCCCTGGCAGCGCGTCCTGGCGCGGCTCCTCATTTGGGGTGCTCTGGCCCTGACGGCCACGGGGCTGTTCCTGTTCTTCAGCGACGGCTCTGGCTCCGCCTCGTCGCTCAGCCTGATCATCCACATCGCGGGTGGGGGCGTGATCTTCGTGCTCATGCTGGCGTTCGTCGTGCCGCACGCCTACGCCCAGCGCAGGCGCCGGCCCAGCATCCGCTTCACAGGCTTCCTGCTGGCCAGCGTGAGCGTCCTGCTGTTCGCGACGGGCGTCTGGCCGCTCCTGGAAGAAGTCGCCTCACGGCGCACCTGGGCCCGCACGCTGCACGTCGCCGCGGGCGCGGCCATGATCTTCCTCTACTTCGTGCACCGCCGTAGTGGCATCAACCCCCTGCCCATGCGCCGCTACGTGCACGCGTTGGTCGCCGCCACGGTCGTCGCGGGGCTGTTCCTGGCCTATGACCGCGTGGACCCCGAGCGCCGGATCCAGATCGCGTCAGCCGAGCGCATTGGCCTCGAGTTCACGCCCACGCGCACGCCCGCCGACAAGTACGTGGCGGTGGAGGAAGTCGACGACGGCAGGGGCTGCGTCGAGTGCCACGAGCGCATCGTCAAGGACTGGGAGCGTTCGGCCCACCGGCACGCCTCGATGACGAATCCCTTCTACCGCGCCACGGTGCAGGAGATGCGGCGCAAGGTCGGCGAGGCCAACCTCGACAAGACGAAGTTCTGCGCGGGCTGCCACGATCCGGCCCTGCTGTTTACGGGCGAAATGGACAAGCCCGCGCTCGACTTCGATGGCCCCGCGGCGAGCGTCGGCCTGTCCTGCGTCGCCTGCCACACGATCGATCCGCACGAGGGCACCGAGGGCAATGGCGCCTACACGTTCAAGCCCCGCCGCATCTACGCATGGGAGCGCTCGAACGACCCGAAGCTGCGCGAGGCGCACGCGGTGCTGATCCGCCTCAAGCCTGAGGCGCACAAGAAGAGCCTGCGGCCGCACAACATCGGAACGGCTGAGTACTGCGGACTCTGTCACAAGGCGGAGCTGTCGCCGGAGCTCAACGGCTGGCACCACTTCCGCGCGCAGGACGAGTACGACGCCTGGCATGCGAGCGGCGTATCGCTCAACAACGCTTTGAGCTTCTATCACCCCGCGGAAGCCAAGACGTGCCACGACTGCCACATGCCGATGGTGCCGGACCCGAAGGACCCCACGGCCGACGCGCGCGGCATGGTGCGCAGCCACATGTTCGCCGCAGCCAACACGGCGCTGCCCGCGCTGCGCGGCGACCACGACATGATTGCCACCACGCAGGCGTTCCTGCGCACAGCGTGTCGGGTGGACATCACCGGGCTGGACGTGGAGCCGGTCGACGGCGGCGAAGCCCAGTCGTTGCTCCCCATCCAGGCGAATCGTCCGGCGCTCGCGCCGGGCGACATCGTGGAGGCCCATCTCGTGGTGCGTACGGTGGGGGTCGGGCACATGTTTCCCGGCGGTACGATCGACTCCAACGAGGTGTGGGTCGAATTCACGGCTTCTGTGGGCGACGACGCCCCGTTCTGGGTCTCCGGCGAGATCGACCCTGCGACGAACATTGTCGATCAGGGCGCGGAGTTCTACCGCGCCTGGGTGGCCGACGGCCAGGGCAACCGCCTGATCACGCGGCTTGGCACCGAGGTGCGAACCCGCGTGTACGTGAACACCATTCCGCCGGGCGCGGCGGATGTGGTGCGCTACCGATTCCGCGTGCCTGAGGGCGCGAGCGGCAAGTCCCTGCGTCTGTCGGCCCGGCTGCGCTACCGCAAGTTCATGCAGGAGTACGTGGAGTTCGTGTTCCCGGCGGACAAGGTGCACCGCTTCAGGCACGCCGATGGCCGCATCACCGAAACCGACGTTCGCACGCTTCCGACCATCGACATGGCGGAGACGACGCTGGGCTTGGATGTGGGCACCCGGCCGCCTGAGGAGGAGGCGGCGTGGGATAGCGAGACCTACCTGCGCGTGAACGACCTCGGCATTGGCTACTTGCGGCAGGACGACCTGACGCGTGCGCGGCGATGCTTTGAGCTCGTCACGCAGCGCGAGCCCGGCTACGCCGACGGCTGGGTCAACCTGGCGCGCGCGCAGTTCGCTCTGCGTGACAACGAGGCCACGATGGAGGCAGTGAACAAGGCGCTGGAACTGGTGCCGGGCTTCCCGAAGGCCTTGTTCTTCCAGGGTGAGGTCCAGCGTGCCCGATCGCGCTTCGAGAAGGCCGCGTCCTCGTACCGCGCGGTGCTCGAGACGTTCCCGGTGGATCGTCGCGTGCTGCAGCGCTTGGCATTGGTGCTTTGGGAAGACGGCAAGCCGGCGGAGGCCATCGAGGTGCTGGAGCGCCTGATCGCGATTGATCCGCTCAATCCTGAGGCTTGGGCGCAGAAGATCAACGCCTACAAGGACCTGGGCGACGAGGCGGGGCTGGCGGAGGCGACGGAGAAGTTGCGCTACTACCGACCGGACGACAACGAGCACACGCGCCGCGGTCAACTGTGGTTGACCGATCCAAATCTCGAACGACTGCGGCGTCCGATCCACCACCACGTGCAGCCCGGCGCGGAGTAGTAGGGGCGGAGGGAATCGAACCCCCGACCAAGAGATTAAAAGTCTCCTGCTCTGCCGACTGAGCTACGCCCCCTCGTGGCGGCGGATTGTACCCACCACACGCGTCCTAGCCCGCGGATGCCCCCGAGGCCCCGGCTGGATCAGCGGCTACCATGCGCGCGATGCGCCTTCTCCTTGCCCTCACCACCGCCTTGCTGCTCTCCGCAACGGGTAGCCGGAGCGCTTGCGCGCAGTCGCAGGGCTGGGACTACGTAGTACGGTTCGACGCGACGCTTGCGCGTGCTGAGGTGCGCTGCTGCTTTCGTGAGTTCCTGCCCAGGCGGCTCGTGAGCCGGTCCCCCGCGAGCCTGTCGGCCTTCACGTTTCCCGCCGAGCCCGGCGGTCCGCGGCTCGTCCTGCGGGACGAGGACAACAGTCTCCTGCCCGTCGACATGGACGCCCGGCGGTCCTGCGTGCGGTGGGAGGTCGATGTGGCCCGGGCCGCACGGCGTGGCCGCATGGGGCCGTTTCGGCGCGTCGGGCGCGACCTGATGATCGAGCCCGGCGCGCTCATGCTGTTCCCGGGCATGTGGCCGCTGGCGGCGCATGTGACCGTGCGCTTCGAACTGCCGGAGGGCTACCGCGTGCTGGCACCGTGGCCGCGCACGGCGGAGGGCGCCTACGTGCTCGACGTGGGCTCGACGCGACTGCTCGGGCGGTTCGCGATCGGTCGCTTCGACACGCATGTGGCGCAAGTGGCGGGTTCGACGGTCGAGATTGGCGTGCTCGACGCGCCGCACGCCGCGAGTGCCGAAGGGATCCGCACCTGGGTTCACGAGGCCATGCGCGCCGTGGCGACGATCGACGGTCGGTTTCCCACGCCGCGCCTCGCGGTCATCGTGGAGCCCGTGCCGGGCCGCGACCCGCCTTCGCCCTTCGGCACGTCGATGCGGGCTGGCGGCGGCCATGTCCACCTGCTGCTCTCCAACGCGGCGAAGGATCCCGCGCTGCCGGGTGAGTGGGTCGCGGTGCACGAGATGATGCACCTTGCCCTGCCCTGGACCTTCGACGAGGAGGCTTGGCTGCAGGAGGGCTTCACGACCTATTACCAGGAAGTACTGCGCGCCCGCGCGGGCATGATCAGCGAGCGCGAGGCCTGGCAGAACATCGAAGCGGGGTTCGGGCGCGGCCGACGGCGCGGCGGCGTGCGCACGCTGGCGCTGGAAAGCCGCGACATGCACCGCGAACACGCGTATCACCGCGTGTACTGGGCCGGGGCGGCAATCGCGCTGCTCATCGATGTGCGGTTGCGCAGCGGCTCCAACGGGCGCTACGCGCTGGACGATTTCGTGAACTGGTGGCGCGCGCACCGTGGCGGCCAGGTCAACGCGAACCGCGGGCTCGACCTCCTGCGCGCGGCTGAGGAAGCGTTGCAGGTCTCGCCGTGCTCCCGAATCGCCGTGCGGTGGCTTGAATCGACGGACTTTCCGGACGTTGGGCCCGTCTACGAGGCGCTCGGCATCCGGGCGCGGGCCGGGCGGGTGGAGTTGGATGACACGGCCCCTCAGGCCGCCCTGCGGCGCGCGATCATGACGTCGCGTGTGCGCTGACTACAGGTCGTACTCAAGCGCCACGACCGGCTGCATCATCCACAGCAAGCGCGACGAGCCGTCGTTGGCCGGATCGAAGCGACCGGTGTCGGTGTCGACGGCATGCACATCCACGCCGAAGCGCAGGCGCATCCGGCGGCTCAGCATCACGCCGAGCCCGGCCTGGCCGAAGCCCTCAAAGCCCGAGTCGTCGATCTGGTAGCCGTCGGTGTCGTACCAGCCGATCCCGAGGCCTGCCCACCAGTAGAAGCGGCTCGCGCGACCGAACGAGCTCTGGTACGTCGCCTTCAGGCCGAGGTGCTGGTACGCGCCAGAGTCGCTCAGGATCCCGCCCGTGACCTGGCGATCAAATGACTGCTCGCTGTAGCGGTAGTAGAGATCAATGCCAAAGCAGCCCTGCCACGTGCGGCCGATGTCGAAGCCGAAGTACATGCCGCTCTTGTCGCCTGAGTCCGTATCGGCGAGCGCGAACGACCAACCGCCAATTCCGCGGATCAGCCACGTATCGCGCAGCACCTCGCACGGCAGCAATACCTGATCGCGGATGTTGGCGGGCAATGGTGCTGGCGGGAGACGCTCCGCGGGAAGCGCGCGCGGCGCGCCGGTCCCGTCCGCGCTCGGGGGAGCCTGCGGGATCGTCGTGCCAGCCGCCGGCCAAGACGAGCTGGGCGTCGTGTAGGTCGTGCTGCCGGGCGGGGGGGGCGGCGGCGGCGGA
>JAQBWE010000136.1 GCA_027625315.1 Planctomycetota bacterium | reverse complement strand
TCAACGCATCGCGCAGCATCAACTACCCGACGGCCGCTGCAGGCGCATGGCGCGCAGCGGTTGAGCGCGCAGCGCAAGCCGCGCGGGAGGACCTCCATGGCGCTGGCATCCCCGCTTGATGATCCCTGGTTCGTCCAGGCATTTGACCGTACCTGGCTCAGGCTGTATGCCCACCGTGACGACGCGGAGGCCGTCGCCGCGGCGCCGTCGATCGCGCGTCACCTGAACCTCCACGCGGGCTCGTGGGTACTCGACGTCGGCTGTGGTGGCGGGCGCTACGCACGGGCCCTCGCGGACATCGGCATGCGTGTCACCGGCGTTGACCTCTCGGCGTCTCTGATCGAAGTCGCCCGTGAGAAGAGCCCGTACCTGCCGGGCAAGCCGGACTTCCTGCGCTGGGACATCCGCAAGCTGCCGTTCCGCGCCATGTACGGCAGCGCGGTGTCGATGTTCACGTCGTTCGGATACTTCGATCGGCGCGAGGATGACCTCGCCATCTTCCGCGGCGTGCATCGCGCGCTACGCCCGGGCGGTCGCTTCCTCGTCGATTTCCTCAACGCCGCTCAGGTGCGCGCGAATCTCATCGCTTCTGAGCAGCGCAACGACGAGCACATGCACGTGGCCATCGAACGCCGCATTGCCGATGGCCCGTTCGGACCGTGTGTCTTCAAGCGCATCGATGCCCGCGACGCTATTAGCGGCCGCGAGCTTGCTTCGTTTGAAGAGCGTGTCCGGCTGTACACGGCCGACGAGGTTGATGCGCTCCTCTCGGACGCGGGCTTCAAGTTCATCGGCGATCGCATGGGCGATGTGCATGGCGCGCCGTTCGGCCCCGAGGCCGGTCGCGACGTGCGTCTCGTGGAGCGTTCTTGAGCGGAGCGGCCCCCGCCGTTCGCGTTGAACTGCTAGGACCCGACGACGGCCCTCCGATGGGCGCGTTCGCCCACGCCCTGCGCACTGGGCAAGGCACGCCGTTGCGCTTCCTCGAGACGCCGCCCACCGATGCGGCGGCGTGGACTGCGCGCATCGAGCGCGCGTCCGCCTCGGCGCCGCGCGTACCCACCGAGCTGGCGGAGGCCCTCGCGATTCGGCAGCGGATTCTCGGGGCTGGTGCGCGCGCCGAAGCTGGCGCCCGCGCGCTCGCCGGCCGTTCGGCGGTTGCGGTCGTAACCGGCCAGCAGGCCGGACTTCTCGGCGGTCCGCTGCTGACGTTCCACAAGGCCGCCGGCGCGCTCGCGCTCGCACGCCGACTGAGTGCGCTGCGCGGGCATACGGTCGTGCCCGTGTTCTGGCTCGCGGCGGAAGATCACGACTTCGACGAGGCGAACCGTGCGTTGGTGATTGACCGCGGCGGCGAGGCCCGCGCACTTCGGCTCGCGCACGACGCCGACGGCCGCAGCCTGAATCACGTCGCCGTACCGGCTGAGACCAGCGACGCATTCTGCGAGATGCTTGCTGCGGCATTGCCCGACACGGCGCGCGCGCGTGAGGTCCTCGCCCAAACGGCGCGCGCCCCTGATGAGGATCTCGCTACGTGGGCGGCGCGGTGCCTCGTGGCCGTCTTTGGCGACTCCGGCTTGGTGATCTTGGAGCCGCATGTCCTGACGCCGTGGGTGGGCGCTTCTTACGCCTGGTTGCTGGATCACGCCGAGCCGATCCGCGCCGCGATTCGAACCTCGGGCGAAGCACTGACGGCTGCGGGGCTCCCGGCACCGCTTGCGCAACTGGAGGACGACGCAACGCCGCTGTTCTACCGGCATGAGGTCGACGGTCCGCGCCTGCGCATCGGGGTTGACGGACAACAAGTGACGTTGCGTGGCGAGCCGGCTGGGTTCGATCGAGCGGCGCTACACGCGAAGTTGGAGGCGGACCCCGCTCACGGCAGCGGCAACGTCGTTGGGCGCGTGTTCGTGCAGAACATGCACTTGCCCGTGGTCGCGTACGTCGCGGGCCCGACCGAGATCGCCTACCTGGCGCAGGTGCGCGCCGCGCACGCCGCCGTCGGCGTGTCGTTTCCGTTGGCCCTTCCGCGACCGGAAGCCACGTGGATTGATGCGAAGACCTCCGCCGCCCTCGCGGCGTTTGGCGCCTCACCCGGCGCGGCGCTACGCGGCGAAGAGCCTGAGCCCGTGCGCGACGAGGCGCTCGAGGTAACACTGGCGGCGGTCGAGGCGCGGCTCGCGGACTTGGAAGCGACGACTGAGTCGCTCCGCGCGCGCGGCGGTAGTGGTCGCGCGGCGCTCGAGCGCGCATCTGCGCGCGTCCGCCAGGCTTGGGCCAAGGCCCTCCCGACCGTACGAGCGGCCTTTGAGCGCGACGCGGGTGTGGGGCGCGCCCGCTTGGTTCGCGCGTTCGCTCTCCTTCGTCCGCACGGCCGCGGGCAGGACCGCCTGCTCTCGCCCTGGTCCCTTGCCGCGCGCCACGGACTGGCGCCCATTCGGGCGGGCCTCGAGAATCTGGATCCGTTGACACCCGCACACCATCTCGTGCATCTGGAAGATGACCCATCGACTGAGGAGCCCGACGCATGAGCGCTGACCTGCCCGAACCTGTGGACGTGCTCGCGTTCGGCCCCCATCCCGACGATGTGGAGTTGTGCGCCGGCGGATTCATGCTCCGCTGCCGAGACGCCGGCTATCGCACGGCCATCGTGGACTTCACCCGCGGCGAGGCCGGCACGCGCGGGAACGCCGCGATCCGCGCACGGGAGACCGAGGCGGCCAGCGCCCTCTTGGGCTTGGCGGGTCGCGAGAATCTCGGCCTGCCGGACGCCGGGCTCGAGGTCACGCACGCCATGACCGTGCCCGTGGTCGAAGCGATCCGACGCTGGCGGCCGCGCATCGTTCTGGGGCCTTGTCGCGATGATCGGCACCCCGATCACATCGCCGCGGCGTTGCTGCTTCGCGGTGCGTACTACGGCGCGACGATCGCCCGAATGCCCGGCACAACGCTGCCGCCCCACCGTCCGGATGCCTTGATCGAGTACTTCGGGCACCTCGAGCCGACGCCCAGCTTCGTACTCGATGTCACCGAGGTCTGGGAGCAGCGCTGGGCAGTGGCCGCCTGCTATGCGTCACAGCTTGGGCTGGACGGCGGCGAGGGCGGCGAGACCAACATCGCGTCGGGGGAGTTCCGCCGCCGCTACGAGAGCCGCTTCGCGTACTGGGGTGCGCGCATCGGCGCTCAGTTCGGCGAGCCGTTCCGGGTGGACCGGGCGGTGCCTGTAGACGATCCCGTTGCCGCCTTCCGCAAGCGCGGCCAGGCCGTGTTGTAGGGCGCATGACTTCCGCAACGCTCAAGATCGGCGTGGTGTGTTACCCGACCTTCGGTGGCTCGGGCGTCGTGGCCACTGAGCTGTGCAAAGGCATGGCGCAGCGCGGCCATGAGATTCACCTGCTCTCTTACGCCCCGCCGGCACGACTGAGCGCGTTCGACAAACGCATTCACCTCCACGAGGTCGAGGTCAGCAGCTATCCGCTCTTCAAGTATCCGCCCTACGACCTTGCCCTGGCGTCTCGGCTGGCCGAGGTCGCCGAGGAGGCGGCGCTCGATCTTGTTCATGTGCACTACGCGATTCCCCACACCGTGGCGGCGCTCTTGGTGAAGGAGATCCTCGGTCGCGATCTCCCCGTGGTGACGACGCTGCACGGCACCGACATTACCGTTGTGGGGCAGGACCCCAGCTACAAGCGCGTCATGCGTTGGGCGCTACGGAACTCCGACGCCGTGACCTGCGTTTCGGCGTACCTCGAGGAACGGACCCGCGAGTTGTTCGGCCTCGACAACGCCATGCACGTGATTCCCAACTTCGTAGATACGGAGCGATTCCGCCCGGGAGCCGATCCTGCGATCCGCGGGTGCTTTGCCAAGGGCGGAGAGCGCGTGCTCATGCACGTGAGCAACTTCCGGCCCGTGAAGCGCGCGCCACTCGTCGTCGACGCATTCGCCCGTGTACTGGAGTCGGTACCCGCGACGCTGGTCATGGTGGGCGACGGACCGGAGCGCGCCGCCTGCGAGCGGCGGGCCCAGGATCTGCGAGTGAAAGACCGCGTGCGGTTCGTGGGTGCCCAAGCCGATGTGCAAAATCTCCTGCCGGCGGCGGACCTCTTCCTGCTGCCGTCCGAGTTTGAGAGCTTTGGGCTGGCGGCGCTGGAGGCCATGGCCTGCGGCGTCGTGCCGGTCGTGACCGATGCGGGCGGGCTACCCGAAGTCATCCGAGATGGTGAAGATGGTGTTTTGATCCCGGAATCCCGGATGGACGACATGGGGTCGGTGGCCGCATCTTTGTTGGCGGACGATCCCCGACGCGAACGGATGGCGGCGGCAGCCCGAGAGGCGGCCGTCGGGCGATTCGGACGGGACGGTGTCGTCGCGCAGTACGAGGCGGTCTACCGCGGCGTCTTGGCTCCATAGAACGGGCTGGAACGCCGAAGAGAAGGTAGCCCTTCGGGAGCCTGACGTGTCCCAGACCCCGCCCAACAGCCGGCGCAAGCGCACGAGCGCAGCGCGCCCCAACTTCGACGCGTACCTCGATGAGATTCGTCAGCACGATCTCATCGACGCGGACGAGGAGAAGGCCCTCGCGCGGCGGGTCCAGAACCAAGAGGTCGATCACATCGACGCGATGACGGCGCGCGAGGCCCTCATCTTGGCGAACCTCCGCCTCGTCGTGTCGATCGCCAAGCGCTACACCGGACGCGGGATGATCCTCGGCGACCTCGTCGAAGAGGGCAATCTCGGACTCATGCACGCCGTTGAGAAGTTCGACCCCGAAATGGACACACGCTTCTCCACCTATGCGACCTGGTGGATCAAGCAGGCGATTCGGCGCGCCCTCATCAACAAGGTGAAGACGGTCCGCATTCCCTCCTACCTCACCGACGAGTTGAACCGGTGGCGTTCCTGCGCCCGATCGTTCGAGCACGAGCACGGTCGGGCGATACAAGACCACGAGCTCGTCGAAGCGATGCAGCCGCCGCCTGGGCGACGCAAGCTCCTGCTGCGGCTCTATCACAACACCCCCATCGGCAACGCGTCCGTGTCGCTCGATCTCTTGTTCGAGACGATTGAGAGTGTCGTGGACCCGCGCGCCGCGCGCCCGGACTGTGTCGAGTTCACGCTGGAGGAGCGCGCGTCCCTGGCAGGCGTGATCGACCGCCTGCCCGAACGCGAAGCGCAGATCCTGCGGCTGCGCTACGGCATGGGTGCCGTGGAGCGCGCCATGACGCTGCGGGAGATCGGCCGGGAGATGGGCATTTCGCGCGAGCGCGTTCGCCAGCTCGAGCATGCGGCGATCAAGCGCTTGCGCACATCATTCGGGGAGTCGCGTACAGTCGGCGGTCGATGACCGCACCCGACCCCGAGCGGACCACACCCGTTCGTCATCTCTACGTGCACTTCCCGTACTGCGCGCGCAAGTGTCCGTACTGCGACTTCAACTCCCACGCGAAGCGGGAGGCCGAGACCGAGCCCTACATCGACGCGCTGATCGAAGAGGCGCGCACCTGGGCGGGCCGCGTCGTGCCCGAGACGATCTTTGTTGGCGGCGGCACGCCGACGCACTGCGACGCCGGGCAACTCGAGCGCTACCTCGCGGGCGTCGCTGCGGCGTTTGACCTCTCCAACCTGCGTGAGTGGACCGTCGAGGCGAATCCCGGTTCAGTCAGTGCCGCCAAGGTCGAGGCGTTGCGCCGCGTCGGCGTCAACCGCGTCAGCATGGGCGCACAGTCGTTCCACGATCACCATCTGGAGTTGCTTGGTCGCATCCACGGCGCGGCCGACACCGCGCGCAGCGTCGAGACCCTCCGCGTCGGCGGCATCGAGCGCGTATCCCTCGACCTCATCCTCGCGACGCCCAAGCAGACCATGGCCGAGCAGGTGTATGACGTCGAGCGCGCGATCGAGTTGGCCCCGGACCACATCAGCGCGTACGTCCTGACCTACGAGGAGGGCACGGTATTCACGCGGCGCATGCGCCAAGGGCGTCTCCCCCCACCGCGGCCTGAGCGCGAGCTCGCCCACCTGCATCGCGTGTGTAACGCGCTCGACGCCGCGGGGTACGCGCGCTACGAGATCAGCAACTTCGCGCGGCCCGGCGAGGAGAGCCTGCACAACTTGGCCTATTGGCGCAACGTGGAGTGGCTCGGACTTGGCGCGGGGGCGCACAGTCACGTGGCGGGTCGACGCTGGAAGACCGTGGATGATCCGGCGCGCTACATCGAAAGCGTGCGCGCGGGCGAGGCGCCGACGGAATGGTCGGAGTCCGTCGAGCCTGCTCTACAGCTCTTCGAGAGCCTGATGATGGGCCTGCGTCTGATTAAGGGCGTGGACCTCGACGAGCTATCCACGCGCCACGGCCTCGACGTGCGCGACACGCAGGCGGCCACGATCGCCCGACATGCGGCCGGCGGCTTCCTGACCGTTGACGGCTCTCGGCTCCGCCTGACCCCGCGCGGGCTCGATGTGGCGAACGCCGTGATCGGCGACTTCTATCCCGAGTAGCGGCCGTCCATGTACTTCAGGCCGACGGGCGACAGCTGGTACAGGCCCCGCCGACTCCCCTCCTGCAAGTGCCCGACGTTGCGCTTGAGCACGCCCAACGCGTTGTGGAGGTTCTTGGGCTTCTCCCAGGACGCCTGCTTGAAGCAGTACAGGACATCGTCGGCGCCCACCTCACGCTGCTTGCGCACAACGTTCATGAAGTAGATCGCGAGCAAGATTCGATCCTGGATGGCGCCCCGTCCGCCGCGCGGCGGATGGCCAACCAGGAAGTCCGTGAATGTGGCCGGCTCAGCGGTGGGCGCGGCGGCGGCGGTCACGGCACCAGTCGCCGCAGGTGCTGCGGGCTGAACTGTGCCAGCCGGCGCGGCAGGCGTTCCTTGGACCAGCCCGACGGCGTTCTCAAGGAAGCTGCGGAATCGGGTCACTTGGCGCTCGACGAACGCCTCGGAGCCGGCGAACTCGAGGTCGACGCCCTCGGCGGTGAACTTGAATACGGTCTCAGGCGGTTCGGACGGCATGTGGCGCTCCCATCGTGCAAACGGTCATATGGGATTCTACGGCTGCCGCTCCGCCCGGGGCGGAATGCCAGGGCGCGGGCGGCTACGCTGCCATGCATGTCGATGGGTTCGCCCCCGCTGTCGCTGTCGCTCGCCGTGCAGGAGGCCATTTGTGCGCGCTGGCGGGAGGCGCGTTCGTCCGGGCGCGAGCCCTGCGGGTTCCTCCTGGGCGTGGCCAGTGTCGGCGTGTTGGCCGAGCGTGCAGCCAAGAATGCCCACGCTCAGCCGGAGCGTGCGTTCTGGATCGCACCTGAGGAGCGGCTCGCCGCCCTGCGCGTTGCGCGCGCCCGCGGCCAGGAGATCCTCGGCGTCTGGCACGGCCACCTCGATGGAGCGGCCATGCAAAGCCCGGCCGACCGGGAAGGCGCGGGTGCCGATGCGCCGAGCATCATGTTGATCGCAGGCAACGAGGGCGAGCATCCGCCGCGCCTGAAGGCGTGGCGTCGGCACGGCGCGGCCTGGACGCCCTGTCGGATCGAGCTCGTGTAGGTCGCTACGCGGGGCGAGGCCCGCGCGCTACTTGTCCTTCGGGGCTTCTTCGCGCGGCGGCGGACGCAGCCTGACGACGCGGCCCTCGATCTCGACTTCAATCTCCTCGTCGGCGCTGATCTCACCGTCGTCGGTGTCTTCTGCAACCGGCGCTTCGAAGCGCAACACGCGCCGCTTCGGAGCCGCGTCGCCCTCGGGCATCAGCTCGCGCAGTGCCTTCAGCGCAGCGCGCAGCGCCTCAGCATCGAGTCCCTCGCCGTCCACGCCGTGCAGAGCCTTCAGCGCGGCCTCGAGGGCGGCGGAGTCGAATCCACGCGGCCCCATCGGCGCGTTCGGACCCAGTGGGGCGCCGGGCGGCATCGGCGGCTGCGGCGCCACGGGACCGAACCGAGGTCCTGCACCCGGCTGCCACGGCTGCGGGCCCCGTGCACGCGGGCCGCGCTGTCCGTCTCGGCCAGCCTGTCCGTCGCGACCGTGCTGCCTGTCGCGGCCATGCTGCCTGTCCTGGTTCAGCTTGGTCCAGGGTGCGTCACGCATGCCGCCGGGCATCTCCTTGCGGTGCCAGTGGGTGCCGTCGAACCAGTACACAGCCGCGTGCTCTTCACGGTGAACGCGCGGCGCGTCACCCTGCGCCGCGTCGCCCGCGCCTGCGCGCCATTCCTTGATGGCCCGGCGAAGCGGTTCCGGCAAGTCGTCGAAGTCGCCGCCTGCTTGCGGCCGAGGATTCCAACCACGCGGTGCGGGAGCTTTACGACCCCACGGACCTCCGCCCTGCC
>JAQBWE010000135.1 GCA_027625315.1 Planctomycetota bacterium | reverse complement strand
GACCCCGCGACGGAGAGTCTTCAGACAGAGCCTACACCAGGCCGAAGAGACGCCAGATCCACGCGAGCACGGTCACGAGCAGGATCAGCCCCAACAGGTCGAGCACGATGCCGAACCGGAAAATCTCGCGCGTCGTAAAAAGCCGGGTCGAGTAGGCGATCATCGTCGGCGGCGTTCCAATCACGAGCGCGAAGTCAATCGACGAAGCAATCGCAACGACGACCACCAGCAACACCGGGTCGATGCCGAGCACGCCCGCGAGCGGAATGGCCAGCGGAACCAATAGCGCCGCTGACGCCGTGTTCGAGGCCACGGCGGTCAGCGCCAGGGCCACCGCACCGACAACGGCCACGCCCGCCCAGCTTGGCAGCACCGACAATCCGGCCATCCGAGTCGCCAGCCAGTCCGACGCACCCGTCTCGCCGAGGTAGACACCGAGAGCGAGTCCCCCACCGAAGGTGAGCAGCGCCGCCCAGGAGATGCGCTGCAAATCATCCGGCCGCACCTTCCCGAGCAGCGCGAGCAGCAGCGCACCCGCCAAAGCGATGATGCCCGTGTCGATGCCGTGCCAAGTCTGCGTCAACCACGCGGTGATCACGAGCAGCATCGCGACCAGCACGACCCATTGCTCGCCGGTGAGACGACCAGCCGCCTCACGTTCCGCACGGGCCGCGCGGCGCGCTTCGGCGAACTTGGCGAGGTCGACCTGCGCATCCATGCGCTTCCACAGGTAGAAGCCAAGCAGCGGGACGAACAGCACTACGAACGGTAGGCCGAACGCAAACCAGTCCACGAACGTGATGCGGCGCCCCGCGAACGTACTGAGGAACTCCGCGGCCAGTGGATTGGCTGGCGTGCCGATCAAGCTGCCGACACCACCCGCCGTCGCGGCGAACGCAATGCCCAGCACGCACGCCCGGCGATAGCCCGCGCTCTCGATCGGACGCGTGACCGCCAACGCGATGGGGATCAGCACCGCGGTGGCTGCCGTGTTCGACATCCACATCGACAAGAAGGCCGAGGTGCCGAGCAACGCGGCAAAGAGCAGGGCCGGACTACGGCCCGCGCCCGCGACCAGTCGAACGGCGATGGCTTGATCAAGCCGCACGCGCCGCATCGCCTCCGCCATGAGGAACCCGCCGAAGAACAGCGCGATGATCGGATGGAAGAACGGGGCGAGTGCCTGGGAAGCCTTGCCCACGCCGGCGATCACCACGACGACGGGCACGAGGAGCGACGTGACGAAGAGTGGAATGACTTCCGTCACCCACAGCACCATCACCAAGCCGAGCAGGGCGAGCACGATGGCCGCGTGGCGGGGCGGTGTGCGCGACGCGACGAGGGTCGACGTTGCGGCGTCGAACCGGAGCCCAGGCACAGCCTCCCGGCGGCCATCGGGCAGCACGAGCGTCAGTCGCACATCCTCAAGTGCCAGTGCGGTCGGGCGTCCATCCTCAAGCAGCGCCACACTCGCCTTGACTGGGGCGTCCAGCGGCACGCCGCCCGCCAACTCCACAAGCACCTGCCGAGCGGGCGTACCCGGCAGCGCGCGCTGGAACCGGATGGGCTTGCGGGAGCCGAGTTCGATCGGCGTCTCGACGGGCATCAGCGATTGGTAGACGATCTCCAGCGTCGCCGGTCCGGCTTGCCACGAGGCCGGCGCGACGTACGCACCCAGCCCGGCAAGCAGGAACGCCGCCGCCACGGCCAGCCACAGCGAGCGGCGGCTGGTCGCCTGCACAGCGAGCGGCGTGTCATCCATGCCGGGATCCTACGTCCGCGCGGCGGTGCGCGAAATCCCGCGCCGCGGGAGACGCTTGCCGCGGGTCCAGCCGCGGGCAGGATGAGGGCATGAACACCCCTGAGCCGCCTGCGTTCGATGCCCTCCTCCCCCATGCGATGGCGGAGAAGGCCGAGCAGGCGGGCGTCGCCAAGGCCGCGCTACCGTTCGTGCCGCTGTTCCTGCTGGCCGTGCTCGCCGGTGCGTTCATCGCGCTGGGCGCGGTGTTCTACACCGTAGTCACCACGGGCGCCGCAGAGGGAACGTGGTTTGGGCTCGCGCGCCTCCTGGGCGGACTCGCGTTCTGCTTGGGCCTGATCCTCGTCGTCGTCGCAGGCGCGGAGTTGTTCACGGGAAACAACTTGATCGTGATGGCCTGGGCAGGCGGCCGAGTAAGCACCGCCGCACTCCTCCGCAATTGGGGGATTGCGTACGTCGGCAACTTCGTCGGCGCCGTGGCGACCGCGGGCCTGGTCGTGATCGCCGATCATCAGGGAATGGGCGGCGGAGCCGTCGGTCGCAATGCCGTCGCCATCGCCACGGCCAAGTGCCAACTGGGATTCGTCCAGGCCGTGGCGCTCGGTGCCCTGTGCAATGCGCTCGTGTGTCTCGCCGTGTGGCTCTGCCTGTCCGCACGTACGACGACCGACAAGATCCTCGCGATCCTGTTTCCCATCACGGCCTTCGTCGCGGCGGGCTTCGAGCACAGCGTGGCCAACATGTACTTTGTTCCCGCTGGCATCTTTATGGCGGCAGACGCCGGCGCCGCTGGCCAGGGGCCGACCTGGGCGAGTTTCTTCCTCGACAACCTCCTCCCTGTGACGCTCGGGAACATCGTGGGCGGCTCCCTCCTGGTCGGCGCCGTCTACTGGCTGGTCTACCTACGACGGCGGTCCTGACGGAGCCGACACGGCAAGATGGACTTTCGGCCGGCGGGCCCGCACGATGCGTCGATGGTGGACGACGCAGACGTACTCGCCCCCCTCCTGGCACTCGAAACTGAGCTCGTCGAGGCGACGAAGGGTCTCAGAATTCTGGGTGCCATTTCGTGGCCGCGGGGGCCCGTCGAGGAGTTCCTCGCGGGCTGGCGGGTGGGCTCGCCGCGCATTCCGCAGGTGACGATCAGTCCGCCAGAAGGCCTGGCAGCCGTTCTCCAGGCCACCGACGCCGTACTCGCTCGGGCTCCGCGCGACCATCCACTCGGCGATCTGATCTGGAAGACCGCTTGGAGTTACCACACCGCCGCGCGCATGCTCGACTCCATGGGCACGCTCGCGTTTACCGAGCGCTCGATCGAGCTCTATGGGCGTCCCGACAAGAATCGCACGCGCCAGAACTGGAGTGACCTGGACGCCGCGGAGTTCCTGCTCGAAAAGAGCGCAGGGTTGCTCTCCAGCGCGGTGATCGACGACGTGAACCCCGACATGTCGGCTGAGGACCTCGCGGCGCGCATGCGCGCCCTGATCGACCCGATCTTCGTGGATGACCCGATCGAGGTCGTGATTGCCCCAGACCTCGTCTCCAAGGCCAGTGCGGCCAGCACTCGCGTGCGACTGCGCGAGGACGCCCGGTTCTCGCTCCTCGATCTCGACCAGCTGTTCGAGCACGAGGTGATGGTCCACTCCGCCACGATGATCAGCGGCAAGCGGCAGCCGCATCTGCAGATTCTTGGCTTGGGCTCGCCCCGCACGACGCGTCACCAGGAGGGCCTCGCGACCTTCGCTGAGATCGCGACAGGCTCGATGGACTTGGCGCGCCTGCGCCGCATCGCCCTGCGCGTGCGGGCGGTCTCGATCGCCCTAAACGGCGGTGACTTCCTCGACGTGTTCAAGATGTTCCTCGGCGAGGGCCAGAGCGAGGAAGAGAGCGCGCAGTCGGCCATGCGCGTGTTCCGCGGCGGCGATCCCAGGGGCGGCGCCGTGTTTACGAAGGACGGCACCTACATCGCAGGTCTCTTCGAGGTCGACATGTTCCTGCGCGTGGCGGCGCGCGACAACCGCCCGGAGCTGATCCACCGGCTCTTCTCGGGCCGCCTCACGCTCGGCGATACGGTCGCCCTGTCACCGCTCTACGACTCAGGCCTCATCGTCGGCCCGCGCTACGTGCCGACGTGGGCGTCCGACCTGCGCCGCCTCACCGCGACCATGACCTACTCGGCGTTCGTCAACCTCGTGGACCTCGACAACCTGGTACTCGAAGACGCCGTGCGGTTCGACGATCGCGCCTACGATGCGTGGTCCAGCGTCGAGGACTAGGACTAGTGCAGCGCCCCGGGCCCGGGTAGCGTGTCCGCATGCGACTCCTAGACAAGCTCTTCGAGAACAACAGAGCTTGGGCCGACGGTGTGTGCGCCGCCGACCCCACGTTCTTCCACAAGCTCGCAGAACAGCAGGCGCCGGATTACCTGTGGATCGGCTGCTCAGACAGCCGGGTACCGGCCAACCAGATCGTCGGGCTCGATCCCGGCGAGGTGTTCGTGCACCGAAACGTCGCCAACATCGTGCTGCACGCCGACCTGAACTGCATGTCGGTCATCCAGTTTGCGGTGGACGTGCTCAAGGTCGAGCACATCATCGTCTGCGGCCACTACGGCTGCGGCGGCGTCCGCGCTGCGATGAACGACGACCGGCTCGGGCTGGTGGACTTCTGGATTCGCCACGTGCGTGACGTCGCCCGGCGCAAGCGCGAGGAGTTGCTCGCCCTCCAGGATGAGGACCGACGCTGGGCGCGCCTTTGCGAGCTAAACGTCCTCGATCAGGTCGCCAACGTCTGCCACTCCAGCATCGTGCAGGACGCTTGGGCGCGCGAGCAGCCGCTGGCCGTGCATGGGTGGATCTACGACGTAGCGGACGGCCGGCTGCGGGACCTGAACGCGTGCATCACCTCACGGCGCGAGATCGACGCGATCACCAAGGCAGCCCAGCGGCTCTAGCCCGGATGTTTCATGAAGCGCGCGGCGTGAGGCCTGGAGAGCCCGCGGCGGCGTTTCTCATCGACTGCGGAAGATGAACCACGCGGCGGCAACGAGACAGAGGCCTGCCCACAGGTAGTCGAGGGTGAGTCGTTCCCGCATGTAGAGCACCGCGAAGGGGACGAACACCGAGAGCGCAATGACCTCTTGCATGATCTTGAGCTGCCCAAGCGAGAGCGTGCCATAGCCCACCCGGTTCGCGGGGACCTGGAGCAGGTACTCAAACAGCGCAATTCCCCAGGACACGAGCGCGGCGATGATCCAGGGCGAGCCGCGCAAGTCCTTCAGGTGGGCATACCAGGCGAAGGTCATGAAGACATTCGAGAGGGTGAGCAGGACCGCAGTGGTGACGACGGGCGGCATCTTTGATTCTCCCGGGGAGGTGAGCAGGCTAGCGCAGGACTCCATGGCATCCTCAAGGCTGAGGAGGCCACCATGCCCCATACGCCCGCCTACGGCTTGACTCGTTCCCACGAACACGAGATCCAGCACCCCACGCCGGGAGTCCTGATGCTTCTCGTGGGCATCATTCTGCTGCCCTTCTTCGGCCTGGGCTTGCTGCTGCTGCTCGGCCTGGCCCTCGTCAACCCCAACCAGAGCAAGGTGATCCTGCTCTTTGGGAACTACAAGGGCACCATCCGCCGACCCGGACTCTGGTGGGTGAACCCCTTCTGCCAGAAGCGCGCCGTGTCGCTGCGGGTGCACAACTTCAACAGCGAAACGCTCAAGGTGAACGACCTACGCGGCAACCCGGTGGACATCGCCGCCGTGGTCGTGTGGCGCGTCAAGGACACCGCCCAGGCGGCCTTCGACGTCGAGAACTACGAGTCGTACGTCGCGGTCCAGAGCGAATCGGCCATTCGAACGACGGCTTCCTCACCGCGCTCGAGATCATGCGCCTGGACATGCCGACTGACCTAGCCGTGCTGTCCGCGTGCGAGACGGGTCAAGGCAGGCTCGCGTGGGGCGAGGGGATCGTGGGTCTCACGCGCGCGCTGATGTACGCGGGCGCACCGCGCGTGCTGTGCTCCCTCTGGAAGGTCGACGACGCGGCGACGCACGCCTTGATGGTGAAATTCTACGCGGCGTGGCGGGCGTCGGATGGGACGCCGAATCGGGGCGTGGCCGCAGCGCTCCGCGCGGCGCAGGACCACGTGCGCGCGCAGCCGCAGTGGAAGCATCCCTACTACTGGGCTGGCTGGGTCGTGTGGGGCCTGCCGGATTGAGAGCGGCCGTGCTGGGGCCGGACTTGGGCCGGACGAACCTCGGGAGGATCATGGGGACCTCGACCTCGTGGAGGGCTACCCATGGTCCCGTCCGAACCGACCGGTGCGCCTGAGCGGGCTTGCCAGATCTGCGGGAGCGCGGCAACCCGCACGCTACGCCCCAGCGTGATTGTGCGCCCCTCTGTGGCCGACATCGTCCGCCGCGACACCGGCGCGTGGGACGAGGACGGCTGGGTCTGCGCCGCCGATCTGCAGACCTACCGGCACAAGTACGTGCAGGAGGTGCTGCAGGCGGAGCGCGGCGCGCTGAGCACGCTCGATGAAGAGGTGCTTGAGAGCCTGAAGCAACACGAGATCCTCGCGAGCAACCCGGACGAGGAGTTCGATCAAGGGCGCACCCTCGGAGGCCGCGTGGCCGATCGTGTGGCCTCGTTCGGCGGCAGCTGGCGCTTCCTCCTCGCGTTCGGACTCGTGCTCGTGGTGTGGATGGCCGTGAACGCCTATCTCCTGGCGAGCGACGCCTTCGATCCCTATCCCTTCATCCTGCTCAATCTCGTGCTGTCGTCCCTCGCGGCGATCCAAGCGCCGGTGATCATGATGAGCCAAAATCAGCAAGCGGCGCGCGATCGACAGCGCGCGCTGGTTGAGTACCAGGTCAGCCTCAAGGCCGAGCTCGAGATCCGGCACCTGCACCAGAAGATGGACCATCTCCTGACGCAGCAGTGGGAGCGCCTCGTCGAGATCCAACAGATTCAGATGGATGTGATCCAGGAGATTCGCGGACGAGCGTAGGCCGCCTGTGACCGCGGGGCCGCCCGCGACGAGGGGTGAGCATGCCCCTCTACCAAGAAGACCTCGTGCGCCCCCACGGGCCGTGCTCCGTACCGGGATGCGGCGAAGTGCATCCCGACGACAGTCTGTGGTTTCACGCCAACTGCCATCTGGCGAGTCCGACCTGGGCGCGCTACGCCCAGGGCGTCCTCACCATCCAGTGCGCACGCTGCGAGCGCGACATCGTGGCGCTTCACGTTGCGCAGCGACCCGGCGCTTCCCAAGCCGAGGCGGCGAGGTCGGAGGCGCCGAGGTCGGAGGCGCCGACGTCGGATGCGGGGCGCTCGCAGCCGCGGCGACATGACGACTGATGACGCGTCGTCGCTGAAACGGAAAGCCCAAAACGAACATCGGCCGGGCGAAGCCCGGCCGATGTGCAAAGTGGATCGGGCTCGAAGAGCCCATTCCTGTTTTCTAGTAGCGGTCGCGACCGCCGCCACCGCCGCGGGGTTCGCGGGGCTTGGCCTCGTTGACCTTGAGGTTGCGGCCGCCGAGGTCCGCACCGTCGAGGGCGCGGATAGCGGACTGCGCGTCAGCGCTGCTCGCCATTTCGACGAAGGCGAAACCGCGGGGGCGGCCCGTCTCGCGATCCATGACGACGTTGACGCTGGTCACCGCACCATGGGCGGAGAAGGCGTCGCGGAGGTCATCCTCGGTGCTGTTGAAAGAGATGTTGCCCACGTAGAGCTTGTTCTGAGACATGAGAGATTGTGAATCCTTGATCGAGTGCTCCTGTCCGGGACGATCCCGGCGCTATGGAGCTTTGTGAATGACTTCGTTGCCTGAGCGAACCGGGCCGAAGAAACGGGAGATCCCGTACCAATCTGCGTCGATAGCGTGTTCAGCAATTCTGCCGCGCCAAGTTTAGCCCCGATGCACGGGCGTGGCCTTCTCCGTCGGCCTGCCCTGCTCGCAATTGCGTCGGGCAGGCCACGGAAGGCAGTTGATGGCCCTCGCCAATACCAGCGTTGCCCTCGTGGCCGCACGGAATCGTGTCCCTAGAGGATCCGTTTGCGGCGAAATAGCCAGATCTGCAAGCCGGCGATGAGCACAAGCAGGACGCAAACGACCCAGAACGCGCTGGCCTGGCCCTCCCCGGGCATGCCGCCCACGTTGATGCCGAGCAAGCCGGTTAGGAGCGCGAGGGGGAGGAACACGGCCGACAGAATCGCGAGCAAGTACATCGTCCGGTTCATCTGCTCCGCCATGCCACTGGCCAACTACTCCGCGGCGACGGAGGCGCGATCGCGGATCAACTCTAGGTCCTCGACGCGCCGCGCCGCCCGGTCGGCGATCTCCAGTAGGCGCGCACGATCGAGCTCGGTCAACCAACTCAATCGATCGGCCTGCAAGACGGTGACCGCATCGCGCTGCGGGGCCAGATAGCGCCGCATGGAAATGACCTGATTGCGGATCTCAGAGATCTCCTTGCGCAGACTCAGTTGCGCGTCGCTCGCGATCCGATCTTGCACGTCGTCGACGCGGCGATCGAGGTCTTCAAAGCACGCAGCCATTCGCAGGAGTATGCGCTCACCTGCCCTGCCGAGCAGAGTACGGCTCGCTGGATGCGGGCCCTGGACTTGCCGTCTTC
>JAQBWE010000134.1 GCA_027625315.1 Planctomycetota bacterium | reverse complement strand
CGGGTGTGTCTCCTCCCGGGCGGCTCGCACGACGGCGGCGCCAGCCGCGCGCCGGTTCTTGGCGCCGAGCGCCGTCATGGCGGCCGCGCGCACGCGCGAGTCCGGATCGCTCGCGCCCGTGAGGAGCGCCTCGGCCGTCCCCGGTCCGTCGAGTCGGCCGAGGACACGGGCCGCCGCTTCGCGAACCGCAAACGAGCTGTCCTGAGCGAGCGCTTGGGCCAGCGGGCTTGTCGCGATGGGCCCAAAGGTCTCGAGCGCCGCCGTCGCGTCGAGCCGGCCCGTGACGTCCGGATCGTGCGCCAGCGCGGCGGTCCAGGCCGCGGGCGACTGGTGCAACGTAACGTCCATGAGGAGATCGCCACCGACGCCGAACCGTACGAAGTCCGCGCCCGCCTCCATCGGGAACGCGTGCCGCTCCTGGTGGATGGTGTACGTGTGTACCGGACCGTCAGGACCCCAGCGCACGGGCACGCGCAGGCGGAACAGGCCCTGGCCGCCAGCCTGCGCTTGGGTTTGACGCACGATCAACTGCTTCGTTTCCGCGTCGTAGCGCACGTCGAGCTTGGGGTAGCCGAGGCCATAGACCCACTGGTCGAAGAACCAGCCGAGGTCTTCGCCCGCAACAGCCTCCGTGACCGTGCGGAGGTCCTCCGAGGTGACCGTCTGGTCGCGGTGTCGCGCGACGTAGGCCCGGATCGAGTCGCGGAAGGTCTCGTCGCCAATGTGACGGCGCAGGACGTGCAAGATGGCCGCGCCGCGGCTGTACTGCTTGCCTCCGAAGAGCTCCAGCGGCAGATCGCCGCGGGGGTCGCGCTCTAGGGACAACTCACTCGCCTTGGGCGTACCGTCCATGTAGCCGCGGTTTTGACTACGCCGGCGCACGAGGAACTCGTCGACGCCGTAGCGGTGTTCGAAGAACAGATCCGTGAAGTACGTGGCAAAGCCCTCGTTGAGCCAGATGTGACTCCACGTGCGGCAGGTCAGCAGGTCGCCGAACCACATGTGGGCGAGCTCGTGCGCGACCAGTCCTTCGCTGCGGTAGTTTGGGCGAATCGCCTCGGTGTGGAGCGCGCGCATGTTGAGCGTCGTTGCGGTCACGTTCTCCATGCCGCCGTAGAGGAAGTCCCATACGTAGGTCTGCGCGTAGCGCGGCCAGGGATAGGGCGCTTGCAGGTACGCCCCGAAGAAGTCGAGCATGGCGCCGGTCTCCGCCAAGGACGTCTCCAAGGCCTCGCGCTGGCCCGGCGGGGCGCTGAAGTCCAGCTGTACGTCGCCGTGCCGCTGCTGCACGGTCTCCAGCTTCCCGACGATGAGGGAGATCAGGTACGTGGGCGCGCGGCCCTTGAAGTCCCAGACGTCCTCATGCGTGCCGTTCGCGTGGGGCGTGGAGTGCTCGAGCACACCGTTGGAGACGCTTTGGAAGCCCTCGTCCACGGTGACCGCGAGCGTCCACGAGAGGCGGTCGTCGGGTTCGTCGTAGCAGGGGATCCAGCGGCGGTTGTCCGTGCCCTGGCCCTGGCTGTACATGAACCACGGCGTCTCGGGGTGCGCCGCGGTCGGACGGTGGAAGTACATCCCGCGCCGTGGCGTGGCGAGGTATTCGACAAGCAGGGTCGTCTCCGCCGCGAGGGCGAGCGGCGCGGCGAGGCTGATCGTCAAGATGTCCTTCTCGTGCGTGTGCGGGAGAACGGCCCCGCTGGCGTCTGTGACGCGGCGGATCTGCATGTCCTGCGCATGGAGACGCACGCTCGCTAGACCCTCGACGAGCGCCGCCACGCGGTGCGTGACGCGCCCGGCGATGGTGCCAGCCGCGAGATCGGGCTGCACCTGGATGTCGGCGTGGAGCTGATCGAAGTCGCGCGTGGTGGCGTCCAGCGGACGCGGCGCCGGCTCGTCGGCGCGCGCCGGGACCGCGAGTTCGAACCACGCGAGCCCGAACAGCGCGAAGACGACGAGCAGGGCGAACGGGCGGGCGCAGGTGGGCATGGCGAGACTCCAGGATCGGCAGGATCCTACGAGACGCGCCGCGCCAGCGCGCCCCTACTCGGCGCGCTTGGGGAGCGCCTGCAAGATGAGGAGCCCCTTCAGGGTCGGGAAGTACACCCGGCCACCGTAACCCGGCGTCGTGAGCGAGTTCATCGTAAGCGGCTCGAAGAAGTCCGACGCGGCGAGGATCCTGCCCGTGGCGGCATCGCGCCACGTGAGTTGCTCGGTGTAGCGCGCGGAAAACACGGCCTGCTGGATCGTCTGTTCGGGGCTCGCGCGCTTCGCGTTCGTCAGGAGCAGCACCCGCTTGCTGGCGGGGCCGATCAACGGCTGGAAGGTGGTCGTCGCGTTGTCCACGACGAACGCTAGGGTCAGCGCGCCCGTCGCCGGGTCGATCTTGATGCCCGCGACCTTCTCGACGCCCATGTCGGCCGAGTAGAGCATGTGGTTCTCGGGATCGCCGCCCGCCTTGGGCATGCAGAAGCTCCAGCCGCCCGGCTTGAGTTTGTCGCCGAACGGGAAGATCGAGTGCATGCGGCTCACGTCGTCGCGATGCGCCACCACGATGCTCGAGGCGGCGGCGCTGCTGCCGAGGCCGTTGGTCTGCACGGCGACCCAGTCGCCGATGAGGGTGGCAGCCGTCGCCGCCGTCTGCCCCTTGATCATCGCGCGCAGCGTCCAGGACTCATCCCGGGATAGCTGCTTCGCTTTCGGATCCCAGAAGTAGCGGGTCAGTCCCGTTTCCATCGGGATGTAGGTCGCGATCCGGCCGTGGTGATCCGCGATGATGTGCGGTGCCGAGCAGGGCTCGGGCAGCGACACGTCATGCAGCACTTCCAGCGTGTCGGGGTCCACGGCCGCGAGGTGGGAGTTGGGCTGCGGCAGCCCCGCCATCTTGCCCTTGATGATCGCCATGGTGCCCTGCTCCTTCGAGCCGGTCGGGCGTGTCTGAGTCTTGAGGATCAGCGTGCCATCGGGCGCGATCGTCATGTGCTTGTAGTTGACGTCCTTTGCCGGGGCCTCGCCGGGGGGCAGCTTCCTGTGCTTGAGGATGCGGCCCGTATCCCCATCGATGAGCACGATCTGCGTGGACCAGCAGAAGGCGATGTTGCCATTCGGAAGGATGTTGAGATTGGCGTTGCCGATCCAGTGGCCGGACACATTGGCGTTGTCGACGTAGGTCCGCCACAACTCCCGTCCGGTGCTCGCGTCCGCGCGGGCGATGTAGGGACCCGGCGGCATGCGGCCGGTGGGGGGCGGGTAGTCGCCGCCCACGAGGAAGAGCTCACCCGGGTGGCGATTGGTGATGTAGGTCAGGCCCTGGTAGGGCGTCTCGCCACGGTAGGCGTACACCTGGTTGGGGCCGTCATGGCTGCCCGTAAAGGTCGCGGCGGGGAAGAGGCAACTGCGCTGGGCGTCGGCCGCCTCCGCGCCGTTCAGGCTGGGGAAGTAGCCCGGCGACGCGCGCTTGGCTGCCTCGGCGACCTCGCCCTCGATCAGGCTGAGATCGCCAGGGATCGGTCCGCCGGCAGCTTCTTCGTTGCCGGTGTCGGCCGCGACGGTCAACGCGACGGTGAGGATCATCACGCCCGCGACCAAGCCGCCGGTGATCTGCTTCCAGAGTGAGTGCATGGCTCTTCCTATCTGCAGCCGTTGTTGCGTGGGCTGCATCGTCTGCTGTAGTGGCTAGCGCGCGGCTCGGGCCTCGAACGTGGCCTTGTCGGTGTACTCGCCGCGCGGCAAGTACGGACCCATGATCTCTGCTTCCATCCCGGGGCGTGTCACCCCCTCCGGGCGCTCCCTCCAGGTCGGATTCGTCGCCATGATGCGCAGGATGAGCATGCCGAAGTCCGGTCGGTTCTCGGGAACGTCGAGGCCCTCGCCGCGATCGCTCCACTCGAGCCAGGCGACTCCGTTCTCCAGTGTCGCGTTCTTCGGGCGGTCCTCGCGGCGGCTGACCACGATCGTGTAGTTGCGCTCGGCGTCGAGTGGCACCTGCATGTCAGCGAGGCCGTCCACGATCCGGCCTACCGGTGCCGACTCGCAGCTGACCAGCGACCAGTACTGGGTCTGCACGTCGGGCGTCACCGCCAGGGGGCGGCCCTCGGCACCGGTGTACGTGTCCGGGAACGTGGGCATCTTGCCGCGCATCACGTAGACGGGGCCGAACCGGCGGTTGATGTGCGTGACGAAGTACTGGGTGGTCGGATCACCGCCGCCGTCCACCGCGCCCGCGAACGGGATCTTCGCGCGATCCTCCGCGCTCTTGAGCGCGCCGAGGATCGAGTACTTGATGTTCCAGTACTTCTCCCAGACCGGCACGCGGCGCGCGGGCGCCGTCGCGGGATCCAGCAGTGGATCGTTCGTGGGAGCCTTCACGAGGCCGTGCCACTGGGCAGCGGTCATCGGAGGGCTCACCTCGCCGGGGATCGGCCGCGCGAAGCGCGCCACGACCTCGGAAGCCGACAAACGCGTGCCGTCGGCCAGCGTCGCCTCGTAGCGGAACGCCGGTTCCGAGCCGGGGGCACTGGCAGGCTGCCATCCCGCGCCGTCGAAGCCGTGATCTGAGAGGTAGATCCGCACGATGCTCTGGAGCGTGGCGCCGGAGGCACCTGCGTAGAGCGTGTTGGGTTCGCGCTCGGACGCGGCGGCCGGAGCGTCCGCGGCCAGGATGTGAATCCGGAACGCGCGCTTGGCCGCGCGCCGGTCGGCGCCGACGCGGAAGGGGTTGGTCGAGCCCGGGTCGGGCTCGAGGGCCGGACCCGAGAGCGCCTCACCGGTCGACACGAATGTGTTGTCCCGGGCCACGTAGAGCGCGAACTGGAAGTAGCGCGCGTGGGGGAAGTCGAAGTAGGTCGTGAGCCGGGCGCCCGCGGGCAGGGCGAAGCGGGCGAGGAAGTACGTCGACTGCGTGTCGGGCCAGAGATTGGGGTTTTGAATCGGACGGGGCGCCTCGAGGTGATTCCAGTAACTCCAGCCGCGCGGACCCTGGAACAGGCCGTCGCCGCCATAGCGCTCATCGGTGCGGACGACCGTCTCGACGCTCTTGGTTCCGGGCCGCTCGCCACGACCCTTCGCGCCGGACTGGGCGCCGGGGACGGGGACGACCGGCGGCGGGGCCCACGCACCGGACGTGGCCGCCTCTTCCGGCCAATAGAGGCGCATGACGAGAAACACCGGGCCCGCGGGCGCGGGGAGCCAGTTGCTCTCGCGCTCCGGTCCCGGCGAGTCGTGCTGGATGTGAATGGTCAGGGACCCATCGGCGTCGCGCTTCATGCCGGCGAGCATGGGTGAGTTGATGAGGTAGCGGTCCAGCGGGTTGTCGATGAGGAACTGCGTCTTGGCGTCGTACATCGTGATCGACCAGAACGCGCGCACCGGGGGCAGTTGGTCCGGCGCGAAGGTCATGGTGTAGCGCGTCGCGCTCGTGTCGACGGGCTTGCCCTCGCTGTCGGTTGCGAGGAACGGGTAGAAGGCCTCGGCCTTCGAATTCCCGTAGATGCCGGCCATCGCGCCGGCGGCCCGCAGCGCCCAGTCGCCGTCGTAGAACGCGCGGTCGCCGGCGGCCGATCCCAGGCGCCAGCCGTTGCGAACTGTGCCGATCGCGCCCACCTGGGCCTTGATGCGCGCCATGCCCGCCTTCATGCCCGCGGCGACCTGCTGGCGCTGCTCCGCGCTCAGCGCCGCCAGGGGTGACGCCTTCCCGGCCCCGATGCCGAAGCGCGCGAGGCGCTCGCGGGCCGCGGCCTCGCCGGCGCCCCCCGCACGCGCCGGGCAGAACTGCAGCATGAAGTTGAGGTAGGCGAACGGGTCGGTCCCCGCGCGCTGCTTGTCGAAGGCGGGCCAAGCGATGGCCGGCGCGGCTGCCGGCGGTTCGCTCCCCAAGAACGTCGAGAGGGGCGTGGTCGCGTAGCCCGCCTGAATCGCCTTGACGGCGTCGAGGTCTTGCTGCCCACGCAGTTGGGTGCGGAAGATGATGAACGAGAACTCCGTCTCGCACCGGAAGACGCGGTCGATTCCGGCCGGCGTCTCGCCCTGCCAGTTGGGGCCCGCGACTAGGTACGCGCCCGCCTTGTTGCCGGTGGTGCGTGTGCCGACGTAGCCGTAGTTGAAGGTGTAGAGGTCCACCATCTGCACCGAGACGTAGCGCCCCTGCTCCACCTCAGGCACCTGGACGACGAGGGGCCCCCTGTGTCAGCGTAGTTGCCGCCCGCTCTTAGGGAGCCGTGGGGTCCCTGCCAAGGCGAAGCCTTGGTAGGGCACGGCCTCCCTTCTTCCTGCCCGTAGGGCAGGCCCCCCATGGGGGGCGCCGCGGAGGGGCCTGACGCGTGGATGCCGCCCCTGTGACCCCACCGTGATTGCGGCGCCTCTGGGGACTGAATTCGGGCACCCGTCGTGCGCGGGACCGCGCGACGCGCTTTGGTTCGCGGGCGCGATAGGCTAGCGTTCGGGGCATGAATCGCCCGTTCGCTGCATGCATGATCGCATTCCTCGTGGTGGCCGCAGACCTATCGGTCGCCGACACGGTGCGCGCCGACGAGCGCGTCCCCATGATTGCCACGCACCAGTTGCCCGCCGTCGGGACGATCGCTCCGATCGAGACGCAGGACGTGACGCACGTGCGCGTGGGCCTGCGCGAGGACATCCGCTGGTTCGCCGTCACGGGCGTTGAGGGTGTCGTGGACTACCAGGGCCTTGTGAAGGTGCTGACGCAGCGCGCCGGCACGCGCCGACCCAGCCCGCACGGCGTATGGCTGACGGCGACCTCCGCGCACGCGTGGGCGCACGTGCTCGTGCTCGTGAAGGCCTGCCTCGAAGCGGGGATCTACCGCGTCGGTGTGCGCGTTCGAAGCGATGCCGGCGCCGACGTGGGGGGGTTCCCCTTGTTTGTGCCCTCAGGCAGCGCTGGCGGCAACGGCCCGCGCGCGGGGCAGCTGACCGTGCGCGTGGATGCGCTGCATCCGAAAGAGGCCAAGGGCGGGTCGGATGTCGGACACATCTACGCAGCCGCGCAGCGCGCGCTTGAGCGACGAGCTGACTTCGGCGTCGAGCAGTTGGTCGGTCGCATCTGGATTTCCCCGAACACACCTCTCCAGTACGCGCTGACGGCCATCGATCTGCTCTACCGCGGCGGCTGCGTGGGAGTGCGCGTGCAGCTGAGTCTGCGCTCGTCGTGGCGCGGACTGGATGTCGTGCCCGTGGTCGAGATTCAGGGCGGCGTGGCTTCGCGCCTACCGCAGACCCTCGAGGCGCCGCCCGTGCGCCCGCGCACCGCCCCCTGGGGCATCGACGGCGCCAACGCGCCGGGCTGGGTCGACCTGGACATCGTCGATCTGCCAGCGATCGACGCGCCGGTCGGCGGCGCGGCGGCCAAGCGCCCTGAGGTTCGTCCCAACTACGCGGCGGATCCCGCCGGCGTGCCTGCCGACGTCATGCGCGCCGCGGACGCCGAGATCCGCCTGTGGGGGGGAAGGCTTGGCACCGCGCTGCTTGCGGCCGTACGCAGCACGGGAGAGCCCGCGCGCGAGACGGCCAGCCACTTTGCCGTGGCCACCCGGCGCAAGGACGTGCTGCCCGACCTGCTTGCTGAGGCGCGCAGGGCGTTTCCCGATGCCTCCCGCGTCGTGCCCTCGGCTCAGCAGTTCAGCGCGTTCCTGTTCGACCAGGGGCGGCTGCTCGGTCGGGCGGACGTGACGCTCGCCATCGCGGGGGACGCCGTGCGGGTGATCTTCGCGACATGGACGCCGCTGGAGCCCAACGCGTCGATCACCCTCGTCCCGTTCGGTGTCGACCCGTTCGCCGGCGGCGAAGCGGCGGCGTTTCGGGTGTGGATGGAGGGCCTCCTCCACGGCATGCGCACTCGCGGCGCGGCCGCCGTCCCGCTCGCAGGGCGCGACCATGTTCTGCCCTACCTACCCGCAGTAGCGCATGCCGGGACCCAGCGCGCGCTGGACGCCCGGACCGCGAGTGTCGAACTCCTCGCCCGCAGCCTGCGCACCCTGCGCTATGACCGCGTGGTGCTCGCGCCTCAGACGGGCACTGCCACCGTGCTCGCGGATGCGCGGGTCGTCGGCGTCCTGACCGTGGGTGCCGCCGCCGAGGAGGGCACGGTCCGGGTCCGCGAACTGTCCCCCCGTCGGGCTCCGTAGCGCCCAGCACGCCCGTCGGGTAGGCTCGCCACCCCCCTAGGAGACTTGTCATGCGTGGATGGATGGCTCTCGTGCTTGCCGTGGCCCTGGTCGCCGCGGGCTGCAGTTCTGGTTCTTCCGCACCCCAGCCGGCGGCCCCGCCCAGCGCGGTGAGCATCACCAGCGCCCCGCGCTCGGGAACGAGCGCGTGGACGACCCCGCCCTCCCAGACCGTGTTCAGCGGCTCGCCGCGCGGCGTGGCAGCGCCGGCGTACGCGAACACCCGCCCGGCGCTCGCGCCGCTGCCTAGCGACGGCAACCTGCCGCCGATCGGCGAGCCCGACGCGTGGGCGGCTCCGG
>JAQBWE010000133.1 GCA_027625315.1 Planctomycetota bacterium | reverse complement strand
AAGCGCGGCCCGTACTGCTGGATCCGCCGCCGATGGATGTAGTGGCCCGGATCGAGCGCGAGTCCCCGCCGCCAGTAGTCGATCGCGCGCTGGAAGTCGCCCTCTTGCCGTTCGGCGCTGTCCAGTCGCATGCGGTACGCCACGCCGAGCCGCCAAGCAGCATCGGCGTCCTCGGGCTGCGCCGCCGCCAGGTCGGCCAACTCGTGCAAGGCTCGGTCGCCATCCTGATGCAGCGGCCAGAGCAGAGCGGCCAGGGCTTCGTAGGTCCGCCGCTGCGGACTGCCGGCCTTCGCGGCCAGCGCCTGGGGCAGGACGCCCGGCTTGATCTCCGCGACGGGCACGGGCTCCGCCGGCGCGTCGTAGGTGGTGGCGGCGAACGTCGCGACGCTCTCCGGCGTGGCCTCGAGCGCGCGCACGATGCCGTGTTCGTCAATCAGCGTGACGCGCAGCACGACGCGCGTGCCCGTGAGATTGAAGGGATCCCACAGGATCGGCCAGTCCAGGCCCTGCCAGCGCGCGTAGAGCAGCGCGCGGTCGGGATGCTGCTCCTGGACGACGCCGATCACCTTCAGTTTCCCGGCCTCGCGGAGCGCGCGGGTCTTCGCGTGCCAGACCGGCACGTGGCGACGGCAGCCGGCTCACCACGACGCGAATTGAATGAGCAGGATCTTGGTGCCGCGCTGCGCCGCAAGATCAACCGTTGCACGGCCGTCGATGGTCGGCAACCGCAGCATGGGGTGCGGCTGCCCGATGACGGGCTCCTCGGCATGCGCCGCGCTTGGCGGCAAGGCGCAGGCGAGCGCCAGCGCAAGCAGGGCGGCGCTCGTACGCAAGGCGAGGCGAGCGCGTTGGCGCGGGCGTTGAAGGAAAAATCCTGGATCGGTCATAGGCGCAGGATACTCGCGGGATGGCGTGCGCGGACGGGCTACCGGCGGTTGGAGAGCGGGTCGCGCTGCGTCTGCCCGTCGAGGCCGATCGCGCGGCGTTCGGCGAGTTGGTCGTGGCCAGCCGCGCGTGGCTGGATCGCTTCGCGCCGGGCTCGGCCGCCGCGGACGATCCGAGCGGCCACGTGTGGTTGGACGCCGCCCTGGCCGCCAACGAGGGCGGGCGCGCGCAGAAGTGCTTGATCGTCGGCGCGGACGACGACCAGCCGCGCGGGATGCTGAACTTCAATGAGATCGTGCGCGGGCTCTTCCAGAGCGCCTACCTGGGCTACTGGATCGGTGCGGCCTACGCTCGCCAGGGGCTGATGGGGGAGGCGCTGGCGCTCGCCCTGCGCTACGCGTTCGGGCCGCTGGGCCTGCACCGCGTCGAGGCCAACATCCAGCCCGAGAACGAAGCCTCGATCGCCCTGGTGCGCCGGGCCGGCTTCGTGCGGGAGGGCTTCTCCAAGCGCTACCTCAAGATCGGCGGGGTCTGGTGCGACCACGAGCGCTGGGCCCTGACGGCAGAGGACTACGAGGCTGGGGCGTAACAGCCCAAAAATGACGCCGGCGGACCCAAAGGCCCGCCGGCGCGTAGATCGAGAGGAGAAGCTGACTACGACGTCTGCTTCAACTCGAACTTCAGGAGCTCCTCGCGCTGCGCGTCGGCCTCCTTCTGGGCCTCCTCGAGCTCGGCCATCTCCTTCTCGAACTTCTTGACGTCGGCCTTCGAGGCGTCGGCGCCCGCGCGATCCTGCTTGTCCTTGAGGACCTTCATCGCGTTGTTGATCTTGTCGAAGTCCAGCAGCAACTTGCCGACGGCCTTGACGTTGCGATCGAAGTTCGTCGAGTAGTCGATGGAGGCGTGCTTCTTCATCGTGGTGTACACGGTGCTCGCCTTCATCTTGCCTCCGTCGACGACGCTGACCTTCTCCATGTCGCGCGACACGAAGAGGAAGTAGCGGGTGTCCTTGCTGCGGCCCGACAGGAGCGGATCGTCATTGACGTCGCTCGGGCTCATCTTGACGCACTTGAAGGCGTGCATGCCGATGAGGACCTTGTTGTCGTCGAGAACGACCTTGTCGATCTTGTCGAAGGCGCCCTCAGAGCCGCCGTCGGTGACGTACACGAAGAGGGGCTGAGCGAGGAGCGTGCCCTCAGACTTCGCCGTCTCGGTGCCGCTCTCTTCCCCCGTGACCACTTCGGACGTGGCGGGCGAAATGCGGTTGGTAGAACCCCAAGTTGCGGTGAGGACCCTCACCGTTGCCGGGCTGGCGCCTCAGCAGGCACCTGCGATTGCGCTCTGACCTGCCCACATGAGCATGGCCGAGAGCAGGACGCCGAATGTGATCGTCTTGCGCATCGTTTGTCGTTCCTCTTAAGGGCCGGCCGTGGGGGTACACCCCCTGCACCGGCACAACCCTGGATGTTTCTGTTTCGTTCCCGCCATGATTCTAGGCCGTCATCATTCTAAGGATGTGGCGGACCATCCGCCACCCCCGCATGGGGGAGTTGCTGTGGGGTAGGACGCTGGGCTTGGAGGCCGGGTTCCCCCGTCCCTTGGGGCTGGAGGCCCGTCCGGACGGGGCTTCGGGCCCAGAATGGGACCCCCAGAGGGCGATGAAAGGCCAATCCGGGACCGGAGTCCCGCTATCCTGCCCGTGGAGGTGCCATGGGTCCGTCGCGCATGTTGTTCGCCTTTCTGTTGGGGGCCGCTGCGGTGGGCGTCGCGTGGTTCCTCGTGGGGGCCGATACCAGCCGCTCGCCAGCGGACCTGGCCGACGATCCGTTGGGCGCGACGGCGCTACACGCCAGCGACGCCTCGGAGGCTCGCCTCGCCCGCATCGAGCGACGCCTCGACGCGTTGCTCGCCGCCACCGGCGTGCGCACGGCCGGGCCCGCCGAGGGGCCCGAGCTCGCCGCCCGCGGGGTGGAGGCGTCCGACGAATCGGAATCAGGGGAGGGCGCCGAACTGCCCGTGATCACCGACGAGGTCCTGGATCGGACGCTGGAGCGCATGGAGGAGCGCCGCCTCGCGCGCATGACGCCGGAGCAGCTGCGCGCCGCCGCCCATCGGCAAATCAAGGAGCAGAAGGACATGCAGGCGGCGCGCGCGCTCCTCACGCGCGTGCTCGCCCGTGAACTCGAGGCGGATTTCCGCGCGCAGGTGCTCACCGACCTGGGCTCGGTCGAGCGTGAACTCGGCGAGTACGAGGCTTCGGAGCGCGCCCTGCGCGAGGCCATGTCCACCGCGGGGATGGACACCGAGACGGGCGTCAAGGCCGGCTACAACCTCGTTTGGACCTTCCGTAGGGCCGAGCGGACCGATCGTGCCTTGGCGCTGGCCGACGAGTTGATTGCGAACCGCACGGCGCCCGAGACCCTGCGCCCCTGGCTGCGCTGGGCAGGCGCGCGCATGGCCTTTGATCATGGCGATCGCGAGCGCGCTCGCCAGGACTACCGCGCCCTGCTCGGCGAGGTGCAGGGCAACTCGCAGTACCGCCAGATCGCCAAGGACGCCGAAGAGCGGCTCAGGGAGCTCGAGGTGGGGCCGCGCTAGCCACCCCGAACGCGAAGCGCGCATCCAGCGCGCGGTAGAACGCCGCGGTGAGCGCGCGCTTGTGCGCGACACCGGGATGCTGCGCCGCGAACGCCGCGAGTCGCTCAGGGTCTCCGAACAGGAAGCCTGCGTAACTGTTGAAGTCGTTCTCGATGCTCGACATGCCGTACTCGTAGAGGAAGCCTTGCTGCAACGCCCAAGTCGTCGGCTGCGCGTCGGCAAGGCCGTGACGCACAGCCGCGGCGCCGCTGGCGCCGTAGCGGAAGCCCGGCACCGTGCCCCGCACCCACGCGTCGAGATCAAGCAGCGCGCGATGGCGGCGCCAGAGCACGCTGGAGAACTCGGCGTGCACGACGCGGCGGAAGTAGGCCTCGGCCCCGGGGCCGCGCGGCACCACGACGTACAGCCGGCGCCGGGAGTTGGAACCGCCCGCGTCTACGCCGCGAAACGAGAGCGCGCCCAGCAAGTGGATGCGCTCGACGTTCTGCTCGACGAAACCGGGCGGGTAGACGGCCAGGGCCCGCGTGAGCCACGTGTGCGCTGTCGGCACTCGCTCGGGCGGCAGCGGTGCGGCCGCTACCTCGATGCCGGGGCGCGACCACGAGTTCGGGAACATGCCGGCTTCGAGTCCCGCGGCCAGTCCAGGCGACCGCGCAGCGGTCGGGGGCGAGGCGCTGCTGCGGCACGCCGACACAGCGAGTCCGAGGACGAGCACGAGAAGCAGGGGCAGATGGCGCACAGTCATCGCCCCGATCATGCACGGCGGCGGCGTAGGATGGGCGACCTGGAGGCCTTGATGTCGCGCGAACGGCTCGCCTGGATCCTGCTGGCGGGCCTAGGACTCGCGTGGTTTGTGTCCTCCCGCGCCGATGCGCCGCCCCACGACACCCCCGCGGCGACGCCGGCGGAGCGCACGTACTCGGAGTCCGAGGTGGCGGCGATGCGCCGGCAGTTGCAGGACCTGCAGCAGCTGAGCCCGGGAGCGAGCGCGTCGGTGGACCCCGGGGCCGACCCGACGATGCCCGCGACGCCCTGGGGCGGCGCCGCGCCGTTCCAGGACGCGGAGCGGCGTGCGGCCTGGGGGCGTGCGCGCGCCTGGAGCAAGGCGCTTGAAGCGACGGACCCGCCCGGCGCCGCGGCGCGCGCGCGTGCCGAGGTGCTTGCGGCGTTGGACTCCGCGGATTCGGCCGACGTGTTGGCCGCGCTGGTGACGATCCGCTGGATGGACCATGCCGAGACCGACCGCGCGGCGTGGCGGGCGCGGATCGAGCCGCACCTCGCGCATGAGGATCCGATGTTTGCGCGCGCCGCGCTCGAGGCCGCGTCCACCGTGGATCCGCAGGACGAGGACGTGGACCGTTGGATCACCCTCGCAGTGTCTGAGGACGCCAGCCAGACAGGCGAGCTGACGGCGGAGTTCCTGTTGCGTGCCGCGAAGGGCCGCGTCGAAGGCGCGGTCGCGGACGCGGTGCTGCACCTGTTGCGCCCCGGAGCGTCGACGAAGGCGGCGTTCGTGATGCGCGGGCTCCAGTCGTTCCGCGTTCTAGATGGGCGCGTGCAGGCGCGCTTGCTGCAGATCGCCACCGAGGCGAAGCCCGCGGACGACGATGCGCACTACTACTTCCATTTCCTCGCCCCGCGCATCGAGCCCAAGTCCGACGAGTTGGTGGATCTCGTGCTGGAGCGGATCGCCGCGGGCGATGGCGGGGCGAGCACGATGCTGCGCAGCTTGCGGCGCGGATTGAGCGCGGAGCAGCGCGCGCGCGTCTCGTCCCAGTTGGTGGATCACGTGCTGGTTGAGGGGCACGACGGGAGGCGGGCCGAGCTGTTGCACGCGCTTGTTGAATTCGCGCTGCCGGGGGAAGCGGCGCGGCTCGACGAGTTGGCGGCACGCGAGGAGCTCAACGAGCCCACCCGCCAGCTCGTGCGCAAGGCCGCGGACGCCGCGCGCGCGCGCTAGACGCAGGACGGCGCACGCCTCATGACGCTGGTCGAACCCGTGTTGCTGACGCTGGGCGGCGAACTGGAACTCCGCAGCGCGTGCTCACGTCCCGTTGCTCCGCTCAGGCGCGCGGCGCGGCGATGGGCCATTGTAGGCGCGCGACGATGGGCAGGTGATCGCTCAGTCCCGTCCACGGCGGGCCGCCCAGCACGCGTGCGTCGCACGCCAGAACATCGCGCACATAGAGTCGGTCCAGGGGCATCCATGGACTGCCTACGGGGTATGTGCACCGCGCCCGCCACCTCTGTTCCGCTAGCAGGTTGGTCGCGTGCAGGCGTCTCTGGATGTACCCATCCAGTCGGGAGCTCCAGTCGTTGAAGTCGCCCCCGAACAGCCAGGGATCATCCGCGGGCAGGTGCGAGGCGACGAACTCGGCAATCAAGTGCACCTGACGGCGACGCTGCAGTCCGTTCAGCCCCAGATGCGTGTTCAGCACGTTGAGGGGGCGTGCCCCGGGCACGACGACGTGCACATGCAGTAGGCCGCGTCGTTCGATGCGATTGGTCGAGAGATCCCTGTGGCTCACGAGCGGGAAGGCCTCCCGCGCGAGAATCGCATTGCCGTGATGCCCGCGCGCGTAGCGGGCGTTGGGCACGTAGGCGGCGTGCATGCCCAGTCGATCGGCGAGCGCGTGCGATTGACCCTCATGCCCGTGCGCCGCGCCATGAAACACCTCCTGGAGCAGCAGCACGTCAGCCTCGGTCGCGGCCAGGGCCTCGGCGATTTGCTCCAGCGCGACGGGGCGCCTGCGCGCGTCGCGTCCCTTGTGCATGTTCCAGGTCAGCACCCTCATGCCGGAGACTGTCGCACGAGCAGCGCCCCACGCGAGTCCGTGGCAGTCAGATGAGTGGTGCGAGAATGGCGGTGACATCCTCGACCAGCAGACGCGCGCTGCTCTCCGGCTTCGGGGCCGACTCCTCGCAGCCAGCCATGATGTGCTCCGTCCATGCGGCAAGTGCCTCCACCTCAGCCGGGGTTTCGACCAGAACTGTGAGTTCGTGGTTGAGGTAGAGGCTGCGGCGGTCCAGGTTGGCGCTGCCCAACATGGCCAGGTCGTCGTCGAAGATGAAGACCTTCGCGTGGATCATGCGGTTGGGATGAAGCAGGACCCGCGCCCCGGCCTCCGCCAAACTGCGCAGCGCGCGACCCCGGGCAAGATCGGCGACGAAGTGATCGCTGCGGCGTGGAAGGACGACGCGCACATCCGCTCCCCGGCGTGCGGCCAGCAGCAGCGCATGCAGGATCGTCTGGTCTGGCACGAGGTACGGCGTCATGGCCCAGATGCGGCGCCGTGCGCCTACGAGCGCGAGGGTGAGCACGTCGCTGAGGGCATCACCTGCCGTATCCGGCCCACTCGCCACGATGCGCAGCATGGCGGTGCCCGCCTCCGGAGGCGGGGCCACGGGAGGCAGTTCCTCTTGGGCGGCGAACTGCCAGTCCCGTCGAAAGATCTCGGCCACGTCGCTGACCGCCGGCCCCTCGACCTTCGCCAGCGTGTCCACCCAGCGGCTCGGATCGGGCGTCGGGCCCAGGTAACAGGCGCCCAGGTTCATGCCCCCAACGAAGGCTATGCGGCCGTCCACGACCACGGACTTGCGATGGTTCCGTAGGTTCGCCGACCAGGGTCGTGCGACGGGCCACACGGGCAGGAAGACTGCTACGTGGCCACCCGCACGGCGTAGGCGGGCCGTGAAGCGGCGGCGCGTACGCCAAGATCCCACGCCATCCATGAGCAGACGCACTTCGATGCCTGCGGAGGCACGCGCAGCGAGCGCGTCCACGATGGCGCGCGCCACGGCGTCCTTCTTCAGCTGGAAGGTGCAGACCCAGATCGAGCGCTCCGCGCCATGGATCGCGGCAAGGAGCATGCGCCAAGCATCCTCACCGTTCGGGGTCAGCTCCACGCGATTCCCTGGCCGGGCGGGCGGGTGACCCCCGGCCGCCAAGAGCGCTGCCAAACCGTAGCGATCAGAGGCGGCGTCCGCGCGCTGAGCATCGCGCGCGTAGAGTGGTTGCTTGCGGACGAGCGCGCCGCGCAACTTGCGCGTGCCGAGCAGGAGGTAGAGGGGCACACCGACGTAGGGCACGAACAACATCAGGAGCAGCCACGCGATAGTCACGGATGGCGATTCGCGCTGCCCGAGGACGCGCGCGATCACGACGACACCGAGCACGAGTCCCAGGATGGTCGCCAGGTGCTGCCAACCCATGGGTGCCCTCCAGGCCGTACGGTAGCAGGGCCGTTCTGACGACGTGGGCTACCACGTTGCCGCCGCGCGCGGCTTCCTCGATCACCTCGACCGCTCCCTCGCTCTCGACTCCGTCATGCGTGCCGTAGGCTGCGCAGCTCATGAGCGCGGACGTCACTCTCATCGTCGGGGCCACCGACGGCATCGGCCTAGAACTCGCGCGCTTGCATACGCGCGCAGGCGCACGCCTCGTGCTCTGTGGCCGGCGACCCGCCCACGAACTCGCCGACCCGCTGTTCGCCGGCGCGGACGTCACCTATGTCCAAGCCGAGCTGCGCGAGCCCGCCGCCGCCGCGCGCATCGGTGCGGCCCTACCGCCCGACGCCGCCCTCGCCCGCGCGTACGTCTGCGCCGCCCAAGGCTCCTACGGGCCGCTCGAGAACGACGCTCCCGAGCAGATCGAAGCCCTGGTCGCCGTCAACGTCGTCGCGCCCATGCGCCTGGCTCACACGCTCGCGCCCCGCCTCCTCGCGAGCGGCGGCACGCTCGTGCTGCTCTCCTCTGTCGCCGCCGACCTGCCCTGCCCCGACTACGCCGTCTACGCCGCGACCAAGGCCGCGCTGGACGGCTTCGCGCGCAGCCTCGCCGTCGAGTGGCGCGGACGCGCGCACGTCCAAGCCGTCCATCCCGGCGCCGTGCGCACCGGCTTCCACGCCAAGTCGGGCGTACCGCCCGAGCTCGTGGCGTCGCCTCGGATTCCCTCCGCCGCGCACGTCGCCGCGCGCGTGCACGCCCTCGCCGGCGGTCG
>JAQBWE010000132.1 GCA_027625315.1 Planctomycetota bacterium | reverse complement strand
GCAAGAGAGTTGGTGGCGGGAACTGGATTCGAACCAGTGAAGGCAAAGCCAGCAGATTTACAGTCTGCCCCCGTTGGCCACTTGGGTATCCCGCCACGCGAATGAGAGAACGTCTGCAGCCAGCCCTGAGGGCCCGCTGCGGGTCGGGGATTCTACCCCCTTCGTCTAGGCGTCCCTGCCTTTTCCGCCACGCTCCGGGCGGCTCGCTACCCTGCGGGCATGCGCTTTGGCCCTGCTCTCCTCTTTGCCATCCTCGCCGCCTGCGCAGCGCCGGCCGCCACACCTGTGTGGGACGCCACCTCCGGCGCCGCGCGCCCGGCGCGCGTCCACCTGCGGGTTGTGGGCCGGGCCCAGGAGCGCAGCCTGTCCTGCGAGAGTCGATCCGCATGCGATCTGCTGGCCGCCTATGGCATCCACGTACCGGAAGACACATTCCGGCTGGGCTTGCCCGTCTCAGACAACCCGGACCTGGGCTTCGTGGGGGATGTGGACGGCCCGGGGGAGCAACTCCCCCCGGCTGGGTACGGCGTGCACGCGGAGCCCATCGCCGCGCGCGTGCGCGCTCTCGGCCTGCACGCCCTGGCCAGCCGGGGGCGGACGCGGGACTGGCTCCTCGATCGGCTCGCGGAGGGTCGCCCGGTGATCGTCTGGGCGACGGGGCAGCTCGATGCCCCCGTGCCCGTCACCATGCACGACGCGACCGGACGAGCGTTTGTCGTCGCGCGCGGCGAGCACACGTTTCTCGCCATCGGGTACCAGCCGGGTCAGGTTCTCTTGATCGACGCGGCCACCGGACGCACGAAGGCGGTGTTCTTCGGCGCGTTCGAGCGCTCGTGGTCGGTGCTCGGCCGCCAAGCCGTCGTCGCATCCACGCCGCGTTAGTCCGTACCTACTGTCTGGCCGTCGGGAGCCGATCCATGCGCCGCATCGCTGTCTTCCTCCTCCTCGCCGCCGCCGGGCTCGGTGTGGGCGCCTGCGGGGGAGACGACAGCAATGCGCTTCACATCTACACGTCGCTCTATCCCCACGTCATCGAACGCATGGAACCGAAACTGCGTGCGCAGTTCCCCGGCGTGACGTTCCGCTGGTACCAGATGGGCAGCGAGCAGATTGCCGGGCGACTGGCTCTGGAACTCGAGACGGGGGCGACGCCGTGTGACCTGCTCCTGACTTCGGACCCGTTCTTCTACGCCCAACTCGCCGAGCGCGGCGAACTGCTGGCCTACGAGAGTCCCGCCGCGGCGGACGTGCCCGCGGGACTGAAGGACGCCGCCGGTCGCTACGCCACGGTGCGCGTGCCGCTGATGGTCATCGCGGTCAATCACGAGCACCTGCCCGTGGCGCAGCATCCGACGTCCTTCGCGGACCTCGCCGACGCGCGCCTGCGCGGCAAGGTCGCGATGGCGGACCCGCTGAAGTCCGGCACCACGTTCACGACCGTCGCCGCCTGGGTTCGCCAGCACGGCTGGGCGTTTGTCGAAGCTCTCGCGGCGAACGACATCGTTGCCGCGGGTGGCAACAGCAGCGTGCTGCGGGAGGTCGAGAGCGGCGCCCGGCCGGTAGGGGTGATCCTGCTCGAGAACCTGCTGCCGAGCCTCGCGCGCGGCGCGCCGATCACGGTCGTGTACCCCCGCGATGGGGCCATCCCCGTGCCGAGCCCCGTGGCCATCCTGGCCAGGACCGACCAGCCCGAGCTCGCGCGGGCGGTCGTGGACTTCCTGTTCGAGCCGAGCATGCAGGCAGAGATTGTCGCGGGCGGTATGTACTCGCCGTTGCCCGCCGCCGCCCCGCCCGTGGGCGCGAAGGCGTGGACCGATCTGTCCGCCTTCGCGTGGGACGCGGAGTCGCTGGCGTGGGTCAAAACCGAGCGCGCGGCGATCAAGCGTCGCTTCCGCGAGATCATGAGGAACTGATCGGTGCGTCCGCGCGCCCGCTTCCTCGCCGCCGCTCTGGCCGTTGGCGTCCTCGGCGTGTGGCCGCTGGCGCTTGTGGCGGGACGGGCGATGGAGGACCTCGCACTGTTCTGGCGCACGGTGGCGGGGCCCGAGGCGCGCGAGGCGTTGGTCGGCACGCTGGTGCTGTCCTGTGGCGCTACGCTCGTGGCGCTGCTGCTCGGCGCGCCCGCGGCCTGGCTCACGACGCGCACCGACATCCGAGGGCGGGGCTTCTTCGCCTCCGCGCTCGCGCTGCCATACGTCGTGCCGCCCTACATCGCGGCCCTTGCGTGGATCACACTCGCGGATCCTGACGTGGGGCTCCTGAATCGCCTGCTTGGTCGGGGCGCGTTCGACATCTTCTCGATGGGCGGGCTTGTCTGGGTGCTCGGGTTGTCGTTCTATCCCTACGTGTTTCTCACCGTGCGCGCCGCGCTCCAAAGCGCCGATCCCGCGCTTGAGGACGCGGCGCGTATGAGCGGCGCCGGACCGTGGCGGGTCGTGCGCGACATCGCGCTGCCGCTCGCGCGCCCCGCGCTGCTCTCCAGCGGCGGCCTGGTGTTCATGGCCACGGCTTCCGCCTTCGGCGCCCCGGTGTTGATCGGCAACCGCGCCGGCCTCGAGTTCCTCTCGACGCGGATCTTCGACGTGGGCTTTGGCGACATGGGCAGCCTGGGCGAGGCGAGCAGCCTGGCGTGCCTGCTCTTCGCGTTCGCCCTCGTGCCTCTGCTCGTACGCGGCCGCCAGCACGCCGTGTTGACCGGCAAGGCGGCCAGGCCCACGCGCGTCACTCTCGGACGAGCGCGGGCGCCGGTCGAGGCGTTGCTGGCCTTGGTCGTCATGGCGGCGGTCGTGCTGCCGGTGGGAGCGCTGGCGCTCACCTCGTTCCTGCGTGTCGCAGGCGACCTGCGTCCGTCGAACTTCACGCTCGAGAAGTTCGGCGAGGTCCTCGGCGAGGCCCGCAACACCCGCGCGCTGTTCACGTCCCTCGGCCTCGCTGCGGGCGCGGCCACGATCTGCGCGGGACTCGGGTTCCTCCTGGCCTGGCTGCAGGTGAAAACCAAGCTGCGCGGGCGCCATGTGCTCGCGGGCCTCGCCGCGCTGCCTCTGGCCACGCCCGGAACCGTACTCGCGCTCGGCTTGTTTCTCGCCTGGCTCGCGCCGATTCGGCTGGTCTACACGGTCTGGATCCTGCTGATCGCGTACGTGGCGAAGCACGTTGCCTTGGCGGCCCGTGCGCTCGCCGAGGGCATTGGCGCGGTGGACGACGCCCTACCTGAGGCCGCGCGCCTGAGCGGGGCGAAGGGGCTCTTTCTGCTCCGCACGATCTGGCTGCCGCTCGTGCTGCCCTCGCTCCTAGCCGCGTGGTTCCTGGTGTTCATGCCTTCGTTTAGCGAGCTCACGATGTCGGTGATTCTGATGGGGCCTGAGATCGAGACGATCGGCATCCGGATGTACCGGATGCGGGAGTACTCCAGCCCGACATCCGCCAGCGTCCTAGCCACGCTGGTGCTGGTCCTCGTCCTCGGCGGTCATGTCGTCTTGCGCCTGCTCGCCCGGCGCCGGTACGGTGGGCAGACGGTCCGGAAACGAGGCGCGGCATGAGCGGTGTGGTCTGCAGCGGACTGGCGAAATCCTTCGACGGGCACAGCGTCCTCGCGGACTTCGACCTCGAGGCGCCCGCGGGCTCGTTCGTGTCCCTGCTCGGACCCTCGGGCTGCGGCAAAACGACAGCGCTCAGGCTCGTCGCCGGACTCGAAGTCCCCGACGCGGGGCGTGTGGAAGTGGGCGGGCGGGTCGTATCGGACGCCGCAGCGCAGGTGTTTGTCGCTCCTGAGGCCCGGCGCATCGGCATGGTGTTCCAGTCCTACGCCATCTGGCCGCACATGACCGTGCTGGAGAACGTCGCGTATCCGTTGCGCGTCCGCGGCCAGTCTCGCGCCGAGCGCACGGCGGGCGCGCGGGCGATGATTGCGCTCGTGGGCCTCGAGGGGCTCGAGGCGCGTAGGCCGGCGCAGCTCTCAGGCGGCCAACAGCAGCGTGTCGCGCTCGCCCGGGGCCTCGTGATGGAGCCTGACGTGCTGCTGCTCGACGAGCCGCTCAGCAATCTCGATGCGGCCCTGCGCGTGCGTATGCGCCGCGACATCCGCCGGATCCAGCAGGAGACGGGTTCGACCGTGCTCTACGTCACGCACGACCAAGAAGAGGCGTTCGCCATCTCCGATCGCATCGTGTTGCTCGACGCTGGCCGCGTCGTGGCCGCGGGTGCGCCGGAGACACTCCGGGCTCATCCCGCGCTGGCCTCGGAGGGCCTGGACCGATGAAGGCCTTCCTGCTGGACATCGACGGCACGATGATGCTCGGTTCCGAGCCGCTACCGGGCGCCGTCGAGTTCGTCCGCTGGCTCCGCGCAGAGGGCCGCCCGCATCTGTGGCTCACGAACAACACCTCGCGCTCGCGCGTCGCGTGGCTCGAGCGCTTGGAGGCGGCTGGCTTCGAGCCGCGACCCCACGAACTCTATACGTCCGGCGACGCGACAGTGGCCTTCCTGGGCACCCTCGACCCGCTGCCGCGCGTGTACCTCGTGGGGCCTGCGGCCTTGCACGCGGAGTTCGAGGCGGCGGGGGTCGTACTGACAGACGAGGACGCCGACACCGTCGTCATCGCGTACGACGTCGAGCTGACCTACGCGAAGTTGCGCCGCGCGGCTCTGCTCCTGCAGGCGGGCGCGGCGTTCTATGCCACGCATCCGGATGTGACCTGCCCCACGCCGGAAGGGCCAATCCCCGACGTCGGTTCGTTCCTCGCGCTGTTTGAGACCGCCTGCGGCCGTCGGCCCCGCGTGCTGGGCAAGCCGGAGGACACGATGGTCACGGGCGCCTTGGAGCGCGTGGGAGTCGCCGCGGCCGACGCGGTCATGGTGGGGGATCGACTGCTAACCGACATCGCCATGGCCCGCAGTGCAGGCCTGACAAGCTGCCTCGTGCTGTCGGGCGTCACATCCGGCGAGGAACTCGTCAACGCGCCGATCCAGCCGGACGAGGTCTGCCCCTCGATGATCGAGGTTCTGGCGTGGGCGCAGCGCCTTAGCGGCTCTCCAGCGTCTTGACGCGCTTGTCGAGGCTGCGCACGTTGGCGTAGTTCGCTTCGATGCGTCCGCCGACCCCGCCGACGGCTTCAGTCAGCGTGCTGAGGGCTGTGCCCTGCTGCGCCGCGGCTACCTCCAGCGTGGTCACGGTGCGGCCGAGGGCTGCGAGGGTCGTTTCGTTCGCCGTGAGTCGGGTCTCCAGCACCGCGTCGGGTGTCGCCGCCCCGTCGAGGCGCGTCTTCATGGTCTGCAACTCAGCGCGCAAGGACTCGACGGTTGCCTCCAGCACGGCCACGCGCGGATCAGGGGCGGGCGTCGCCGCGTCTCCCGATCCGCCAGCGAGCGAGGCCACGGCGAAGCTGACGACGGCGGCAAGCACGGCGGCAGCGGCCAGGGGCACGAGGAGGCTCGGCTTGGTGGGTTCGGTCGTGGTCATGCTGCCTCCCGGGGATTCGATCCGTTCGCACTTCGGCAAGCCATCCGTGCCGAGTCGTAGCGCCATGACGGTCTTGCACCTGGCGCAAGTGACCTTGGCGGTGGCCGTGGCGTGCCCTTCGAGCGCGGATAGATCCGCGCGATGCTTCTTCCCACAGGCGGGGCAGTAGAAGGGCGGCTGGCGGGTGCTCATGGGCTGGCCCCAGGCTACCCGCCCGTCGGTCGCGGGGGTAGTGCCCCTCGCCGGGGCTGCAGGACGGCGCCGGACCGCCGGTAGGATGCGGCCATGAATCGCGTCGTCATGATCCTGATCGCCGTCGTCCTGGTGGGCGCCGCCGGCGTCGTCACCATGTGGTTCGGGGCCGGCCGCGACATGCAGGCGCCCGCCGTGGCGTTCCTGATGGAATGCAAGGAAGGGCGCTTTGCCGACGTGCACGCGCGCGCCCACCCCGGCTTCCGGGAGGACCGCTCGGTCGAGCAGCTGGCCGCGCTCTGGCAGCACTGGGAGCACGAGTACGGCGTGTTCGGCGAAGTGATCCAGCGGATGGGGATTGGCGTGGCGCCCGACGGTGAGACCGCGTGGTCGCGCCAGCTCACCCTCGACCTGGGCTTCTACAAGGGCCACGTGCTCGGTCGCTTCTTCTTCATGGACGTCGAAGGCGAGCCGCAGCTCCGGCATGTGTGGCTCGAGCACAAGCCCACCGTGCAGGTGGAGGCCGACGAACGCGACGCTCTCGAGCCCGCCGCGCGCGCCTTGTTCGCCCAGCTCGGTGAGGGCAACCTCGTCGGTCTCTACAGTTCCTTGGCGCCGGCGCTGCAGCTGCTTTGGAGTCAGGCTCGGCTCGAGAGCGAACTCAGCACCTTGCGCGAGGGTGCGGGAGCACTCGGCGTGGTCACACTCACCCGAACCGTTGAAGAAGCGTCGAACCGCGTCGCGCAGTACTACGACGTTGCGTTCGCGAATGGGCCGCTCGAGTTCAAGGTGACCCACGAACACGACCGCGGACAGTGGTGGGTCATCGGCTTCAAGGCGCGCTAGTCAGCCGCCGTTAGCCCGGATGTTTCATGAACACAGGTTGAATCGCGCGGACAGAGTGTGATCCTCATCGTCTCGCCCGGCCGGACGTCTTGGGCCTACGAATCGAGTTTTCTCCGCCGTCGGTCGCGCGCTTCATGAAACATCCGGGCTAGGAGCCGCGCGCGGGTACTTGAACGCGCGCCGAAGACATCGGTTCGCGACGTTCGCGTGAATTCCGAAGTACCGGCGGAAGGCATAAAATCGCGCTCCGACGGCGAACCGCGCAGCGCACGTCGCGTTGATCCTCTTGTCCACCCAAGAGGAGACAACGTCATGACACGCCACCAACGGCAAGCACACTTCAACGCCTTCGCGGTCGAAGAAGACTTCAACACGCAGCTCTACACCGCGCTCCGCCAGAGTCCCTGGTGGATGATCTCGCTCGCGCTGCACGTCGTCGTGTTCTTCGTGCTCACGCTCTTCCATACCGGCGAGGCGGAGGCGGAGAAGGCCAAGACGATGTTCGTCTCGATGCCGAGTGACACCGTTGAGGTGGAGCCCACCGAGCCCCCCGAGGACAAGAAGAACGTCATCGAGTCGGACCTCGAGACGCCTGAGCCGGTCCTCATCGAAGACAAGGTGCAGGAGCACCCCGAGTCCGACAACAACCTCGATCACAACGAGACGTTCGGCGAGTCCGACGGGCTCTCGAACGCTCCGTACGTGGGTCCGTCCAACAACGGGCTCATCGGGCTCGGGGCGAATGCGGGCGGGGCGTTCCCCGGTCGCGGTGGCGACGGCAACGGCGGTGCCAAGGGTCGGCCGTCGGGCAAGCGCAACGACACGATCGAGGACGCCTTGCGCTGGTTGGCCGCGCACCAGAGCGCCGACGGCGGCTGGGAAGCGGCTGGCTTTGACCGCTGGTGCGACGGGCGCCCGGTGAGCGATGCGGCGCTGCGGCCCGACGGCCTCGGCCAGAGCGCTCACGACGCCGGCGTCACGGGCCTGGCCCTCTGCGCGTTCCTGGGAGCTGGCTACACGAACCGTGGGCGGCACCCGTTTGCGCGCGTCGTGGGCAACGGCCTGCGCTACCTGAAGAATATCCAGGATCCCGAGGGTTGCTTCGGACCGCGCTCGAGCCAGCAGTACATCTACAGCCACGCGACTGCCTCATTGGCGATGGTCGAGGCCTATGGGATGACGGGGAGCCCGATCTGGTTGAACTCCGCGCAGCGGTCCCTCGACTTCATCGCGCTGACGCGCAACCCGTACTTCGCCTGGCGCTACGGCGTGAAGCCCGGCGACAACGACACCTCGGTCTCAGGCTGGATGATGATGGCGCTCAAGAGCGCGCTCATCGTGAACGCTGCTGAGACCAAGGCGGGGCGCAAGCCGCCCCTGTCGGTAGACACCGGCGGCTTCGACGGGCTGCGCACCTGGCTCGATAAGGTGACCGATCCGGACTACGGCCGCGTGGGTTACACCGCGCGAGGCGAAGGCTCGGCACGGCCCCTCGCGCTGGTCGACCGGTTCCCCGGCGAGAAGTCCGAAGCGATGACCGCCGTGGGCATCCTGGCCCGCATCTTCATGGGCGAAGATCCGCGCAAGAGCGAGGTCATCCTGAAGGGCGCGGAGCTGTGCTCGAAGCTGCCGCCGCGCTGGAACCCGACCGACGGCTCCATCGACATGTACTACTGGTACTACGGCACCTTGGCGATGTTCCAGGTCGGCGGGCGGCACTGGGAGGTCTGGCGCAAGGCGATGGACAAGAGCGTCGTGGAGACGCAGCGGCGCGACACCGAGTACTGCCTCTACAAGGGCTCGTGGGATCCGATCGGTCCCTGGGGCCACGATGGCGGGCGCGTGTACTCGACCGCGGTGATGGCGCTGTGCCTTGAGGTGTACGAGCGCTACGGCCAGGTGTTTGGCGCAAAGTAACCCGCGCTACGCAGCGGACCCTTGAGCCCGGCGCTTCGCCCTGCGAAGCGCCGGGCTCTCTTCGTTGGGGC
>JAQBWE010000131.1 GCA_027625315.1 Planctomycetota bacterium | reverse complement strand
CGCGGGCGCATGCGCTTGGAGATGGAGCGCTACGCGCTGCAGAAGGAGCGCGACCGCGCCAGCAAGGACCGCTTGGCCGTCATCGAGTCCGAACTCGAAGACCTCGCGGAGCAGGACAAGCACCTGACCGCCAAGTGGCAAGCCGAGCGTGGCGAGCTGAAGTCGTTGCAAGACGTGAAGCAAGAGCTCGAGAGTGCGCGCGAGCGCCAGCACCTGCTGGAGCGCCGCGGCGAGCTCGAGGAGGCCGCGCGGCTGCGCTACGAGGTCATCCCCTCCCTGGAGGGCCGCATCGAGGAAGCTTCGAGCCGCATCGCGCGGGGCGGCGAGGATCGCCTGCTGCAGGAAGAGGTCGACGAAGAGTCGGTCGCCAAGGTCGTGGGCCGCTGGACCGGAATTCCGGTCGCACGCATGCTCGAATCCGAAGGCGCGCGACTCCTGCAGCTCGAAGACGAGCTACGCCTGCGCGTGGTGGGCCAGGACGAAGCACTGGAGTCGGTGGCCGACGCCATCCGCCGCAGTCGCGTGGGACTCGCCGAGGCCTCGCGTCCGCAGGGCAGCTTCATGTTCGTGGGCCCTACCGGGGTCGGCAAGACCGAGCTCGCCCGCGCGCTGGCGGAGTTCCTCTTCGACGACGAGCGCGCGCTGGTGCGCATCGACATGAGCGAGTATCAGGAGCGCCACAGCGTGTCGCGCCTGATCGGCGCCCCGCCCGGCTACGTCGGCTACGACGAGGGTGGGCAGCTCACGGAAGCGATCCGCCGCCGGCCGTACAGCGTCGTCCTGCTCGACGAGGTCGAGAAGGCGCACGCGGAGGTCTTCGGCAGCCTGTTGCAAGTGCTGGATGACGGGCGCCTCACGGACGGCCAGGGCCGCACCGTCGACTTCACCAACACCATCGTCATCATGACCAGCAACCTGGGGAGCCAGTTCCTGGCCGAAGAGGACCTCAGCGAGGCGCAGATCCGCGCACGCGTGGACGTCGCGCTCAAGGGTCACTTCCGCCCGGAATTCCTCAACCGCATCGACGACATCGTCGTGTTCCACCGCCTTGGTCGCGAGTCGATCGGCCGCATCGTAGACATCCAACTGGAGCGTCTGATCGACCGCGTGTCGGCGCGTGGCATCGCGCTGGCGGTGAGCCCGGCCGCACGCACACAACTGGCACTGGAGGGCTACGATCCGGTCTACGGCGCCCGCCCGCTCAAGCGCCTGATCGAGCGCGCCCTCGAGAACCCGCTGGCCAAGCGGATCCTCGGCGGGGAAATCGGCGCGGGTGATGCCGTGACCGCGGACTACTCCCCCGGGGGCGAGTTCATCTTCGAACGCGCCGCTCAGCCCGATTCCCGAGAGCACGCGGAGACGTAGCCCCGGCCGACACAGGCTCGCCGCGAATCAGTAACCGCTCGACATCATGCTGCCGCACATGATTCCGAGCACGGCCGCGTTCAAGAGGAACGTGACGCCGGAGAAGATCAGGACGCCTGAGAGAGTCTTCGTCTTGCCCTGGATGGCGAGCACGATGATCGCCGGCACGACGTAGAGCGCCTGCGTGAGACCAACGAACAGCAGCATCACGGGCTCACTGAACAGCGGCACGAGTAGCTGCAGGGAGTGCAGCACCAGGCACAGGACGACGCCCTTGCTGATGGAGCCCGCCCGCGGATCGACGTAGGCGCGACCTTCGACCCACAGCTCCACCGGGCCCTGACACGCCGGGCACTCCGCCACAGGCTCGTCAAAGATCAGGTCGCACGTCGGGCAATAGAGCGAACTCAAGAGCGCACCTCCTGCGCAAACGTCGGAATCTCGGCTCGCAGCGGCGCCAACACGCGCGCCTCGAGGTCATCCCGATAGAAGAGATTGTAGGTGTCGAACGGAATGATGCGGCCGTCCGGATGCACGATGTGCACGCAGGACTTCTTCACGGAGCGCACGTCGAACGCCGCGGCGTCGATGAACTGCATGATGATGACGCGGAACACGCTGTCGTAGCCGATGCCTTCGGGCACGGCGGCTGCCGGCAGGCAGCACAGTAACTCCTTCAGCGCCTGCGCCCCGGAGTTGGGACTGTGGTTTGTGGCGAACAGATTGACGAGCGTCTCCTTCAACTTCGGATCGCGCTCGTAGACGATCGTGTTGCCCGGTCCGTCGATGAGCACCTGCGGGTCGATCATGCCGGTCAGGGGCACGACGGCGCCCTCGGTCTTGAGCGCATACGCCATGGCCAGCGCATCGGGATGGCACGGCACGGGGATGATGTCGTCGGGCGCGAACACCGACGTCTGCTCGAGGATGCGGCGCCGCACCTCACTGAGGGTGATGCGGTGGCGCTCGCCCTCGAACCCCTCGACGCGCCCCGCCTGCTGCACGGGCTGGAATGTCACGCCGCGCACGCACGGCTGCTCCAGCGCGAAGTCGATGATGCGCCCGAGCTCGTGATCGTTGAGGCCCTTCTTCACCGTCACCACGAGCGTGGTCGAGAGCCCGAGCCGGTTGAGTCGCTCCAGGGCCCGGCGGCGGACGGCGCGCAGATCGACCCCGCGCAGCTCCAACTGCGGCGCGGCGTCCAGCGAGTCGAACTGCAGATAGACCTCGAAGCCGGGCATGTAGCTCGCGAGTCGCTCGGCGAAGCCCTCATCGTTGGCGATCCGCACGCCGTTGGTGTTCAGCATGAGATGCTTGATGGGCCGCGCGCGGGCCAGGTCGAGGATGTCGAAGAATCGCGGGTGCATCGTGGGCTCGCCGCCTGAGATCTGCACGACGTCCGGCTCGCCCTCCGCACGCACGATGGCGTCGAGCATGAACTCGATCTGCTCGATCGTGCGGTGCGCGCCCGCCTCGGGCCCGCTCCCGGCATAGCAGATCGGGCAGGTGAGATTGCAGCGGTCGGTGACCTCCACGAGCGTGAGGCACGAGTGCTGCTCGTGGTCGGTGCAGAGGCCGCAGTCGTACGGGCAGCCCCACTTCACCGGCGTGCCGAACCGTTCCGGCATCTCGGACGGCTTGATCCACACCTCACGCGAGCGCCGCCAGTACGGCACGTCGTCGGCAATCAGTACGCGCTCGTTGCCGTGCACCGGACAGCGCTTGAGCATCCAGACGCACTCGTCCTGGAACACGATCTTGGCGTCCACGCGACGCAGGCACGTGCTGCAGATGCTCGTGGCGGTGTCGTAAAAGAGGTAGGGGCGTTGCCGACGATCCAAGGCGCCTCCGGCCCGGAGTCTACGCGCCCTGGGAGCGGCCGAACACGCCTGGAATCCGCCGGGCGTAGGCAAGCAAAGTTAGCAGACAAACCCACTGGATCGACGTGAGCCCGGCGAACGCGAGCCCGGGCTTGATGAACTCGACCAACAGACGCCAGAACAGGTAGAGCAGCAGAAACCCGAGGAAGAGATCGCCTCGGGCGTGCGGACTGCGGCCACGCCGAATGACCCACAGGCCGATCAGCAGCGCGGCCGCGATCTCATAGAGCTGGGTCGGATGCCGCGGGATGCCGTCACCGAAGTCCACGGCCCACGGCAAGCCGGTCGCCACGCCGTGGGTGTGATCCTCCAGCCCGGCGAGGAAGCAGCCGATGCGCCCGACCGCGATCCCGAGACATAGCGGCAACGCGAAGAGGTCTCCGGTGCGCACGCGCACGCCCATCATTCGCTTGACGATCTCGACGGTCATGACACCACCCACGAGGGCCCCGACGATGGTCTTGCCCCCCATCACGTAGCCGGGGTTACGCCACTGCTCGATGCTCAACGCGGGGTCGATCAACCAGAACAGGATCTTGCTGCCCAGCGCGGCGCCGCAGATGGCCGCCAGGATCACGAACCGGCGCGTCCGGCGATCGATGGGATCGCCGCCCCGTCGTCGGAGCAGCAGATAGACCTGAAACCCGATGAGGTAGGCCAGCGTCTCGAACACCGGGTGGCTGTGCACGCGCCACTCGCCGATGGTGATGTAGACGGGGAACGTCACGGCGGAAGTCTACGGCCGCGCCCACTGCCGCGGGCATCCCATGTGCGGGGAAGAGTCCAGCGGCCTGTCGAGCCGCCGTCCTAGGCAAGCAACGAGCAAAGGTCATCCCCATCCCGACAAATCACGACATCGTCCGCCACGGCCGCGCGCGCATGCGCGGCATCCACACCCCAATGTCCGACATGCGTGAGCGCGATCAGACGCGCGCCAAGCGCGCGCGCGATGGCGATCGTGCCGTCGGTACCAGGGTGACCGTAGCCGGGTCCCCCGAGATACGTTCCGTCGCCCACGAACAGGTCCAGTGCCTGCAACCGCTCGCGCGCGGAAGGCACCACCACGCCCATGTCGGTCGCGTACGCGATGCGGCGCACGACGCCGTCTACCTGCGCGGTGATGCATGGAGAGACCGTTTGAATCGCGGCGTTGTGATGGGTCTCGAAGCCCTCGAGCGTGAACCCCGCGTGCTCCACGCGCGTACCTGCGCCCCACGGCTCAAACCGCAGGTACGGCCGCTCCGGCCGCAGGATGGAAGCGAACACGGCGGTCAGCATCGCCTGCGTATCCGTCGTGGCGTGCACGGGCAGCGGTCCCAAGGCCGGATCACGCGTGTATGCGAGGTCGCGGATGCCTAAACAGTGATCGCCATGGCGGTGGCTGATCACCACGCGATCCACGGCGCCGGGCGCGAGGCCGACGCGATCAAGTTGCTGCAGGATGTCGGGCGAGGCGTCGACGAGCACCGTGCCCTGCGCCGTGCGCAGCAGCAAGCCGCTGCGGCGACGCGCGTGACTCATATCGGCGCGTGCCTCGACGCACTGCGGACACAGGCAGCCGGCGCGCGGGATACCGAAGGCGTCACCGGAACCGAGGAGCAAGGCTTGCACGCGCGCCGTTGTACCGCGGCACCGTGCTTGCATGGCATCCGGTGGCGAGACAGGCGGGTGCAAGGGAGGCACTCGTGCTCAGGACATGGACCGCGGCGGGTCGCGCCTGCGCACCGCGCCCGCTCCGCTACGCACTGCCCACACCACGCGGCGGCGCCGGGTGGGCGCGCGAGACGCCCCACATGGACACGCTGCTGGAGGGCGCGCGCCGGGGCGGCACGGCGGAGTTCCGCGCGCTGTGCGAGTACTGGCACGGCCCGCTGCTGCGGTTCGCCACGAGTTACTGCCGGGGCGACGAGGGCGCAGCGGAAGACATCGTGCAGGAGACCTTCCTGACGGCGTGGAACAAGATCGAGCAGATCCGCGACGCGGAGCACTTGAAGCCGTGGCTGTGGCGCGTGGCGCGGTTCAAGGCCATCTCATGGTGGCGGCGCCGAAAGCCCGCCGGACGCATGCACTACTCGCTGGAGTGCGCGGCGGAGCGCGGGCACCACGTGCCCGACCCGGCGTTTGATCCACTGCGGCGCGCGATGCGCGTGGAGCCGGACGACCCGTGGAAGGAGGCGTTGCACGCTGCCATCGAGCGACTGCCGTACCTGTACGTCGGCGTCATGCGGCTCTACTACCTACGCGAGCACTCGGCACGCCAGGTGGCCGAGCTGCTGCAGCTCAACGAGACCACCGTGAAGATGCGGCTGCTGCGCGGGCGGCAGCTGCTGCGCGCACTCGTGCTGGAGGCGATGGGCCGCGAACCCGACGAATTCTAAGCCAGCGGGGCGAGGCCGATGCCGCGGTACTCAAAGCCGGCCTCGCGGGCGGCCTCGCGATCAAGGACGTTGCGCCCGTCGAAGATCACCGGCTCTTTGACGACGGCGCGCAGCTTGCCGAAGTCGATCGCGCGGAACTCGTACCACTCGGTGCACAGGAGTACGGCATCGGCACCGCGCGCGGCGCGGTACGGATCGGCTTCGTACTGCATGGTGTCGCCGAACGCGCGCCGGAAGTTCTCGACGCCTTCAGGATCGCAGCCGACGACCTTGGCGCCGCGGGCGAGGAGCTCGCGCACGATGACCTCAGCGGGCGCTTCGCGCACGTCGTCGGTTTTGGGCTTGAAGGCCAAGCCCCAAACGGTAAACGTGAGCCCGGCGAGGTCCTCTCCGAAGCGCTCGAGGACGCGCTCAACCAGAACCATCTTCTGGGCGTCGTTGACCGCTTCGACGGCCTTGACGATCGTCATGTCGACGCCGGCCTGCTTGCCAACGTGCATGAGTCCTTGGGTGTCCTTGGGGAAGCACGAGCCGCCGTAGCCACAGCCGGCGTAGAGGAAGGGGCGCCCGATGCGTCGATCGGTGCCGATGCCTTCGGCGATGCTCTGCACGTCGGCACCGACGGCGTCGCATAGGCGGGCGATCTCGTTCATGAACGAGATGCGCGTGGCGAGCATGGCGTTGGCGGCGTACTTGGTGAGCTCGGCGGAGACGTTGCTCATGCGGATGATGGGACGTTGGTTGATGGTGAAGGGGCGGTAGAGCTCTTCCATGACCTTGAAGGCTTTGGCGGAGTCGGTGCCGATGACGACGCGATCGGGGCGCAGGAAGTCATCGACGGAGCGGCCTTCGGCGAGGAATTCGGGGTTGCTGACGACGTCGACGGGGAATCGGCCCTTCTCGGCGCAGACGGCTTTGACCTTGGCGGCGGTCCCGACGGGGACGGTGCTCTTGAGCACGAGGATGAAGGGGCCGGTGGCGGCGGCGAGGACGTCTTCGACGGCTTGGAAGACGTAGCGCATGTCGGGCGAGCCGTCGGGGCTCTCGGGGGTACCGACGCCGATGAAGACGACGCGGGCGCCGGGGACGGCGTCGGCGTGGCGAGTGGTGTAGGCGATGTGTCCGGCTTCGCGGACGCGTTCGAGGATGCCGCTCAGGCCGGGCTCGTAGATGGGGACTTCGCCCCGTTCGAGCATCTCGATTTTTTCGGGGACGACATCGACGCAGGCGACGTCGTGGCCGGCTTCGGCGAAGCAGGCTCCGGCGACGAGACCGACGTATCCGGTCCCGATGACGGCGATCTTCATGGCGAACCTCCCCGCGGGCCCGAGGGGGGCTGGCGGCGGCCCCTAGGTACCCCGGGGTGCGCGGGGCGGGGCGGTTTTGCTGGTGCGGCGTGGGCCTTGGGGGCGGGCGGGCGGAGGGCGGAGCTGGGACGAGCCCGGGGGACGTGAGTCGCGGGGGCTGCGTACCAGGCTTGCGGTGGGCGGTGCTGTCTCTAGAATCCGCCCCGCACTATGCCTCGCGCGGGGGTGTAGCTCAGTTGGTTAGAGCGCCGGCCTGTCAAGCCGGAGGTCGCGGGTTCGAGTCCCGTCACTCCCGCCACTTTCCCTGCACGCGGCTGCGCCAACTCGCGCCACCGTACAGCGTTACGGCGATCCGGGCCGATGGCCCGTCGATCCCTACCTTCAGGCAACGGTGTGCGAGAACGTGCAGGGTCGTGGCTGTAGAGCATCAACATTTCGGTCATAGTCACTTCGGGAGGCGGGCGCGACCTCAGGCCAGGCGGACGAGGCGAGGCCTCGGCGGGGAGGCGTCAACCACACCCTCTCGGTGGTTTACGAGCCACGCCTGAACGACGACACCATCAAGCGCTGCGGCGACCGTGGCGCGCGTGCCGGCCGAGGGCGCGTAGGCTTGGTACGTGTTGCGGATCAGTAGGAACAGAGGTCCTTCCCACGGGTAGGTCCGCATCTTGCCGGCCTTGTCGAGCGCGCGCTTCAATAGGTACTTGTCGAGCGCCTCCTCCGGCAGCTTCGCCTGCAGAGGCGCCTGAACCGCATTCGACTAGGTCTTCCATCCGCCAGCGTCGGTCAATCGGAAGCAGAAGCGGCAACCTGCCGCGCCCTGACGTGGGTAGTCCCAGAACCCATGCTTCAGCCCCTGGATGAAGTCGCGGACGCCCCCGGCCGCTTCAATGTCACCGCGAAGCGAATCTACGAGCCTCGCAGTTCCCTCCCGGCTTGTGTCCGGCCAATCACCGGCAAAGAGCTCGACCACACCGTGCGGCTCCTCGGCATCGAGAAGCGACACGATCGCGTGACTGTGGTGATACGTATCGGACCGCGCCGCGGCGTCCTTCGACTCGACGATTCGCGTGATCTCGACGCCGACGACTTCGGACCCACCGCCCAGTTGAATGCGACGATCGGGGCGCTCTCCTTGCTCAAAGGCTACGACCTTCTTCACATTGATGCCGCCTTCAAGCTCCGTATCGCATGGGAGTACCTGAAACTGGCGGGCCGGCCGGACTTTGAAGCCATCTGGAAGGATGGCCTCACCCACTATGGCTCCGGGCTTTGGCACGTTGCTTCTTTCTTCGTGCGCGACTTCCAAGCTGGCGACCTTGGGGCAGACTCAGCTTTCGACATACTTGACGAAGAGACACTCGCGCTCAAGGAGCCGATGGCATCGATGGAGACAGCGGCGTCCTTCGGAGCCTTCTGCGAGTCGCTTACACCGGAGGAACCTCGCTACTGGGAGAGGGTCTACGAGCGCATTGGCCTCGACTACACACTTGATTCGCCGAGTGGCGGATAACAACTCCAGCGGAATGGTCGCATTCAACGGAGCAGGTTATTTCTATGTATCGATCGGTGTGGCAGGAC
>JAQBWE010000130.1 GCA_027625315.1 Planctomycetota bacterium | reverse complement strand
AGGGGCTCTCCCGCCATGCCCATGCGCGCCAAGGCGAAGCACGCCGCCCAGCGCACCTGCAGGCGCTCGTCGGCCAGAGCGGCGCCCAGCGGCCCCAGAGCGGCCGCACCGAAGGCACCGAGCGCCAGGCGCGCGTGGCGGCGCACGGGCTCCTCCTCACTGCCCAGCAGACGCACGAGATGCTCCGCCACGGCGGGCGACGCGGGGGCGAGCCGCCCAGCCGCCACCACCCCTGCGAGCTGTAGCGCGGCTTCCTCCGACTCCAGCGCATGCAGGAGCACGGCGACGGCGCGCTGGGGCTCCTTCTCAAGCGTCGCAAGGGCGACCAGCTGAGCGCAGCGCTCCTCGGTCGGCGCGCCGGCGGCCAGGGCGTACCACGCCTCAAGGTCGCGGCGTTGGTAGCGGGCCGGGAGCACGGGCACGGTCTTGCTGGTGTCAGGCAGCGGCGGGGCCTGATCGCCGCAGCCCGCGGTCCCCAACAGGCAGGCGCCGGCAAACCAAAGCGGCAGGCGACGGTTCATCGGCGCACCCGCGACCAGAGCACCTCGGGCAGCGGATCGTACGTTCCGAGCGTCCACGGCACAGAGCCGAGCCCGCCTGGCAACCAGCCACGCCGATGCAGGACGCGCACCTCGATCGTCGGCTCGGTCTCCGCCGGCTCGAACACACACTCGGCGCGCCGCGTGGCGCCGGGCTCGAGGCGCTCGTCGATCACGTCCTCTGGCATCCAGGCGCCCCAGAACACGGGCGGCGCAAGTCCGCGCACATCGGCGCCCTCCGCATCCACGCGGCGGGCGCGAACGCCGAGCACGAACCCGCCGGGATCACGCCAGTCCCCCGGAGCGAGCGCGGGATCTCCCGCGGCGCGGGCGCCGAGTTCCGCGCGCTCGCCGCCCCGCTGACGCAGCGGGCGTCCGTCGACCTCGGCCCACACGCCCACGACCACGTGCTTGCTCCACGTACCCGTCGGCACTTTGTGGCCGGCGCCTACGTTCGTGACGGCGACCTCAGCGATCCACGCCCCGGTGGCCTCGTCGCGTCGCTTGGTGATGGCCACACGCAGTGCCACCTCACCCAGCTCGGGCTCCACGCCTGGAAAGCGATGGTCGTGCATGTCCTGCGGGCGACGGTGAATGGCGTCCCACGCCATCTGGTCGATCGGGCGGCCATCGGCAGCGAGGCTCACCGCGCCGGGCATGTGGCAGTCCTGGCAAGTGCGCACCTCTGCGGCTGGCCGCGCGGCCGCCCAGCGCTTCCACTCCTCGAACGTGTCGATCTTGGGGGGGCTGCCGTCGCGCCAACGGCCGCCGCCTTGATGGCAGCCCGCGCAGACATGGCCCGTTGCGAAGATGGGGTTGTAGGAGGCGCCCATGTACGCGTACGTCACGTCGGGCGCGCTGCCGAAGACGTGGTGAATGCCGCCCGGGCGCACGCGGTTCTTGGGTCCGGGTCGCGCGAGGGCGTAGGCGCCGAACACCCCGCTCGCGCGCGGGTCGAGCAGCGCTTGGATCTTGTGACAGAGGTCGCAGTGGTTTGCAGCCGACACGCCGCGCGGCTTCCACTCCAGGGCGGGGTTGGGCCGCGCCATCTCCGTGGCTGCGAAGGCGGGCTGGTGGCATCCGACGCAGTCATCGGGAGCCGACGGATCCATCGACACCATGCGCGCGTGTTCCCACGTCACGTGCCCATGATCCGCCATGCGTGCGTGGCGGCTCTCGTACCACTGGTCGTAGTGCCACGGGTGGCACGTTCCGCACGCCATGGCGTCATCCGGTCCGTCGGCCGCCGACGCGCGCTGCCACGCGTAACTCGGATCGTCATCAAGCGGCAGCGGTGCCAGCTCAATCACAACATCAGTGGGAGCCCGTGCGCCGGGCACAAGGCCAGGCCGTATATCGCCCGTGAGACACGGCGTCTCCCCGTTCAGGAAGCCGGGCGCGCCAGCGCAGAAGGACTGGGCGTAGGGTGCCGCCTGGCCCCGAAATGCGACCTCGGCCCGGCCGCTTGCGTCGGTCAACACGCGCGACTCGCGCTGCCCTTTGAGCTGCACGAGCGCGCCTGCGACGGGCTGCCCGGCGAGATCCACGACGGCCACGCCGACGCGGTACTCAGCGCTGGTCTCTAGCGTCGGTAGTCGATCACTGATCGGGATCTGCCCCTTGATCGCGCCGTAGTCAGGCGCCGGGTCTCCGACCGCGTGGCGTCGGCCGTAGGACTTTGACCAGATCGCCGGGGCTTCCCAGGCCATGTAGATGGCCGTGCAGCCCTCACCGTCCGCGTCGAAGGTGATGCGACCCACGCCGTCGCTGGCGTGGCGATAGCGCAAGCCGAGGCACGACCAGACGAAGGTGGCCTGACCGCCCGCGAACCCGCTCTCTGGTCCGTTGAAATGGCCCTCGCCGAACGCGGCCCACGCGCCGCCAAACTCATGCTCGGCGACGCCGGAGATGCGCACAACCAGACGCGACCCACGACGGCGCAGCTCCAGGTCATAGCGATCGCGCGCGAGCCAGTAGTGGGCCCGCTCCACGGGTCCATTGCCGGGCGGATCCGGCACGTCCGCCCAAGCAGCGCCTCGGCGGTGCAGCTCCTCGGACCAACTCGCGATCGCAGCCGGCGTGGCGCGCGCGAAGTACTGCTCGACCTCTGCGTCTTCCGTGCGCTGCACAAGGAACACGGCCAGCAGCGCGGCCGCGCCCAACAGCACGCCACCGACGACGGCCCGCCCCGCACCGCGTGCGGGAGGGGTGCTCGGGGGAGTTGCGGCCGGGGTGCTCACAGCGCAAGGATACGGGTCCCCGTGCGAATCAGCGTCCGATCATCGCGAAGAAGTCGTCCATCTGCAGGACATGCGCCAACTGCTCCGCGAGGCCGACCGACTCCACCGTGGTGTGTCCGACCATGCGGCTCTCCAGGACATCCACGACCGTGTGCCGCCGGAGTCGGCGCGCGAGCTGGCGCGCCTCGGAGAGCGGTACGAGCGGGTCGCCGTGGCCGTGCAGGAGGAAGATCGCCACCCCCCGGAGTGCGCTGAGCTCACCGTCAAACGCAGCGGGCGACAAGCTCTCCGTGCGCGTCGCGGCCGCGCGCAGGACTTCGGCGCGTCCCGCCGCCCGCGTATCCGGGGCGGCCCGGAGATACATAGCAACGGCCGTCGCCGCAGCAGACAGGTCAGGAGGCAGCGGCTCCGCCGGCAGGGGGTCGAGGGCCAGCCAAGCAGCAAGCGCCGGCAGGGAGGTGTCGTCCCCCAGTCGCGAGCGGAGGCCCGCGCGCAGCAGAAAGCTGCGGGCGAACGCGGCGGCGCTCTGCCGCTCCCACGCGAGGGAGCCATCCCCCACTGCGGCGGGATCCGGTGCTGCGAACCACTCCTGCGAGGTCCGCCCGAGATCGTCCGGCGCACCGATGAGCAAGATGGCCTGCGGGCCTTTGCCGCCCGAGGCGAGGTGGCGCGCACAGCCGCGGAGCGCCAAGCCCCCCCCCACGCTGATGGCCACGACGCCCATGCGTTCATTGTCGACGCCGACCAGCTCCCGCCCGTCAAGCGCCGCAAGCCAACGCGTGAGGCCAGCGCCCGGCTCACCTAGATGCAGGGGGTCCACGAGGGTCGGCATCTCCGGCGCCAACACGGTGAAGCCCGCGCGGGCGAAGGCACGGATCGCGAGCAGGATGCGCCCGTCCCGGATGCCCTCCGCCGCCACGCCGTGCACGAAGACGAGCAGCGCGGGGCCCCCACGCACGAGCCAAGCCCGGTCGTCGCCGTGGGGTCCCGGGCGGGTCAGCAACTCAAATCCCGCGGGCGGAGGGTCCGCCCACGTCACATCTGCCGGCACGCTTTCCTGGAACGCCAGCAGGCAGCGCAGGGCGGGCAGGCGCGGCAGGGTCGCCGCAGCGGCGACGGACGCCAGACCCAGCAGCAGGGCGACGAGGATGAGGGCGAGGCGTGAGCGGCGCATTCGCGCAAGGCTACCCGCCCGCCGCCGCTACGCTGTGGTGTCCCTTCGACGGAGATTGCCATGCGTCCCGCTGCCCTACTGCCCCTCGGATTCCTCGTCGCGCTCGGCCTCGCGGTGACGCTCGCTGCCACGAGCGGACCCACGCTGGCGGCCGAGCCGGAGATCGAGATCCACGACGACGTCGAGTTCGGCACCGGGGGTGGCTTCTCGCTGCGGATGGACATCGCGCGACCCGCCGGTGCCAAGGGGCGCCTGCCGTGCGTCCTCGTGTTCCACGGCGGCGGCTGGGTGCAAGGCGACAAGTCGCAGTTCCGCCCGCTCGTGCGCTTCCTCGCTGAGGACGGCTTTGTCGCCGCGACGGTCCAGTACCGCCTCGCGAGGCCCGGCATGCGCAATGGGAACGCTTGGCCTGCGCAGATTGAGGACGCGAAATGCGCCGTGCGCTACATGCGCGCGCACGCGGAACGGTGGGGTGTGGACCCGGACCGCATCGCGGCCATGGGCTTCAGTGCGGGCGCTCATCTCTCGATGCTGCTCGGCACCATGGAGGCTGCGGACGGGCTTGAGGGCGACGGCGGCTGGAGTGATCAATCGAGCAAGGTCAACGCCGTCGTGGGCTTCTATGGGCCCACCTGCATGGGCTGCATTCCGCCAGAGGACAAGCTCTCCATCGCCAAAATGCCGGTGGAAGAGAAGCAGCGCGTCATCCGCGGCCTCGCACTCGGAGCCGTGCTCGGCCCGGTGTTCGGACAAGATCCAACGCGCGCGAGCCCGCTCACCTACGTCAACGAGGGCGACGCACCGATGCTGCTCTTCCAGGGGACGAACGACAAGTTGGTTGAGCCGTTCCACACGGAGCTGATGATGGAGGCCCTGACAGCGGCGCACGTCCCGGGCCGCGCCGTGTTCATGCTCGGACTCGGTCACGGCTGGCGCGACGACCCCCATCTGACGAGCAACGTGCGTGACACCCAGCGCTTCTTGGATGAGATCTTTCGTCCCGGGCGGGTTCAGAGCATCCTGCCGCGCCTCCGGCTGGGTCGTTAGCCACGATTCGCCCCGGAGCGGGCAGAGCCCGCTTGACCGCGGGGCCTCTGGCCCTACGATCCCTGGCCGCTTGATTCCCGTGCCGAAGTGGCGGAACTGGCAGACGCGCTAGCTTCAGGAGCTAGTGGGCTAACGCCCTTGCGGGTTCGAGTCCCGCCTTCGGCACCATTTTTCCTCTCGGGCTTCCCCGGCAGCCACGCCGGGAGCCGTTTCTGACGCGTCCCCGGCGCAGCCGGGGACTGGCTACCCGCGGGCGGCGCCCGTACGCGCGTCAGATCGGCGCAAGACGCGCCATAGACGCCCGCAAGGTGTCGGCGCCGACGTTCAGGCGCGCGCAAGGACTCGGTGCGATCTCCATAGGTACGCGACCCGGACACTCCCGTCCGACCCGTCGCGGCGCTTGGAGGCCCCATGATCCACCCCCGACTTCGGTGTGTGCTCCTCCTCTCGATGCTGGCGCTCCTCCTCAGCGCCTGCGGCGGTGCCGCGAGCAGCGCGGTACCGACGGACGGAGTCGTCGAGGTACCGCCCCCGGTCGTGCCCCCGACACCGCCCCCGGCACCCTCCGCGCTGGACCTCGCGCTCGCGGCACAGCTTGAGGGGCGCGACGTCGCCACGCCGCCGGCGCCCCGCGCTCCCGCTGCGGCGCTCGTGACCCTCGGGCAGGCGCTGTTCTTCGACAAGGAGCTGTCGGGCAACCGCAACATCGCCTGCGCGACCTGCCATCATCCCAGCACCGGGTCCGGCGACGATCTCTCCTTGCCGATCGGCCAGGGCGGCACGGGACTCGGGGCGGTTCGCCAGCTCGCAAGCGGCGCCATCATTCCGCGCAACGCGCCGCCGTTGTTCAACCGCGGCCTGCCCGAGTTCGAGCGCATGTTCTGGGACAGTCGCGTGCGGCGTCAGCCGGGCGGCGTCTTGATCACCCCAGAGCCTGCGCTGAACGGACCCAACCCCGCCGCTAGCGCCATCGTGGACGAGCTTGACTCCGCACTCGCGGCGCAGGCCATCTTCCCGCTGACCTCCGCGGCGGAGATGCGTGGAGCGCCGGGCGAGAATGAGTTGGCGGATGCGCCGTCCAACCTTGCCGTCTGGGCGCGCATCATGCAGCGCCTCGTTGGAACGCAGGGTGGCACCGTTGGGGGTCTGGATGGCTATCGCGCGCTGTTCCGGGCCGCCTACCCCCAGATCACTGACACGGACCAGTTGAGCATCGGCCACGTGGGGCGCGCCCTGGCGGCGTTCGAGGACGCGGCCTTCCGCGCCTTGAATAGCCCGTGGGACCGCTACCTCGCCGGTGACCTCGCGGCACTGACCGACGACGCCAAGCGCGGGGCGACGCTCTTCTACGGTCGAGCCGACTGCTCGCGCTGCCACGGCGGCCCCGTGCAGACCGACCACCGCCACCACAGCATCGCGATCCCGCAAGTGGGACCGGGCCGAGAGGCCAACGGCGACGACCTCGGGCGTTTCGAGCAGACGGGCGATCTCGACGACGTGTACGCGTTCCGCACCCCCACGCTTCGCAACGTGGAGTTGACGGGGCCCTACATGCACGACGGCGCGTACACCTCGCTCGAGGCCGCCATCGCGCACTACGACGATCCCGTCGGCCATCTGCAGCGCTACGACGCGGGCCAGCTGGCACCGCTGCTGCGGCCGCTGGTGGATCGCGATCTTCTGCGCAACCAGGCGCGGGCCGATGCCCTGTCGGGCATCCTGCGGCCGCCGCCTCGGCTCAACCCGCAGGACGTGGCCGACCTCGCGGCCTTCCTGCGCTCCTTGACGGATGTGTCCTCCCGCGACCTGGGCGCGCTGGTACCTGCCAGCGTCCCGAGCGGCCTGCCCGTGGGCGACTGATCGCGAAGTCGGCGCGCGCTACTTGGCGGCCAGTGCCTCGGCTTCTGTCGCGAAGGGCTTCAGGAGCGGCACGACGCCTGTCAGCGTCAGGAGCTGCAGCACGTGCGGGCTCAGGTTGCAGAGGCGCAGTGACTTGCCCGCCGACTTCATGGTGGTGAAGCAGTTGGCGAGGATGCCGATGCCCGTGCTGAAGAGGTGCTCGACGCCCTGGAGATTGAACACGACCACCGCCGGGTGGCTGGCCATGGCGTCCACGAACGTGCGATGGAACTCGTGGTGCTTGTGCGAGTCGCCCAGGGGGCCTCGCATGCGGTAGACGGCGGCGCCCCCCACCTCAACCTGCTCGACCTTGAACTCGTGCTCGCTCACGTCTACCTCCGACTCGCTGCGGTCGGACGATACCCCCCGGCCCGGGCCCCAACAAGGCGCGCCGCCCGGGTAGTCTCACGCCGATGACGCGCCCCGACCCGCACACGCTCTATACGGAGGCTCTCACGCGCCACCAGGCCGTGGCCGCCGAGGCTGACCGCCTTGGCCGGCGCCTCGCCGACTTGCGCACGGTGGCGTTTTTTTCCGCGCTCGGGCTGCTGGGGGCGGCGCTCTGGGGCGGGCTCACACCCCACGCCATCTGGCTGCCCTTCGCCGCCTTTGTGTGGCTCGTGATCCTGCACGGCCGAGCCACGGCACGTGAGGTGGGCGCGCGCCGCGCGGCAGCCTTCCACGAGGCCGGGCTGCGGCGGCTGAACGGGACCTGGGCTGGGACGGGCCGCACCGGCGCGGGCCTCGCAGCGGCGGATCACCCGTACGCCGCCGATCTCGACATCCTCGGCCGCGGCTCTCTCTTCGAGCTCATCTGCACGGCCCGGACCCGCGCCGGCGAGCAGCGTTTGGCCGAGTTCCTGCTCAGTCCCGCCGCGCCCGCGCTTGTGCGCGCGCGTCAGGCCGCCGTCGCGGAGCTGGCACCGAGACTCGGGTTGCGGGAGGCGCTCGCCGTCGAGGAAGGTGACGCGGGCGATGCGCTCACGCGCGGAACTTGCGCGGCTTGGGGCGCAGGCCCGCGGCGCCTCGCGGGCACCGTCGAGCCCTACGTCCACGCCCTCGCTGCGGCCGCCTCCACGGTGTTGCTCGTCGCTTGGCTCTTCTTTGACGGGCGTGGGGCTCCCATGCTCGCCGCGATGCTCCTCCAGTTCGTTCTGGCGGCCAGGCGACGCCAAGCCGTCACCGACGTGCTGGAGGCGGCCGACCGCCCCGCCCAAGACCTCGCGCTGCTCGGCCACTTGCTTGAGCATCTCGAGCGCGCGGAGTTCGAGAGTCCTCATCTGCGCGCCCGCGTCCAAGCGCTCGCCACCGATGGACGACCGCCCAGTCGGCGGATCGCGACGCTGGCCAGGCTCATGGACTTTGTCGACGCACGGCGCAATCAGCTGGTGCTTCCGATTGCCTGGCTGCTGTCTTCCGGCACGCTGCTGGCCTACCGGATCGAGGCGTGGCGTGCCGAGAACGGCCCCGTCCTGGCAGATTGGCTCGACGCGCTGGCGGAAGTCGAGGCGCTCGCGTGCCTGGCCGCCCACACCTGCGATCACCCTGAGGATCCGTTCCCGACGCTGCTCGAGGACGAGGGCCCGCGCCTCGAGGCACGCGCCATCGCCCACCCCCTGCTGCCGCGCGATCAGGCGGTGCCGAACGATGTCACGCTGGCCATCGGCGCGGAAGACACGCCGCAGGCGCTGTTGGTGAGTGGCTCGAACATGTCGGGCAAGAGCA
>JAQBWE010000129.1 GCA_027625315.1 Planctomycetota bacterium | reverse complement strand
TTATGTGCAGCCCCTCGCCGGCATCGACGAAGCGGCGTGGCTCGGCGACGAGGCGGCGACGTTGCGCGTGCTCCATCACGCGCTCGAAGGCGCCCGGGCGGCGAGCGCGACCTGTCGCGTGCTGGGTCCCGTGGTGGACCTACGCGCGACCGGCCACGCGCCGCACCCCGACGCGCGCGAGTGGGCATACCGCATCGGCCAAGCGACGCCGGCGCGTACGCGCCCGTTTGCGCGCATGGAGGTCGAGCGGCACTTTGCGCTCGCGGCGCGGCTCTTGGACATGCCGCGTTTATTCGATGTTTTCTGCCACGCCGGATCGGCCCACGCCGCGGACGACGTCGCGAACCTGCGCTTCGTCCGGCGCATGCTCGATGCCGCCGGCGGGGGACCGCGCGGCGTGTGGCTCGTGGGCGGACCGACGCACAAGCTGGGCGACGCCCAGGCGCCGGGCGCGGTGATGCCCAAGCTCGAGGAACGCCGACTGCGGCAGCGCTGGGAGTCCGCCGCTAGGCAGCCGAGACATCCCGACCATGCGGTGGCCGATGCGTGGCTGCGGCGCGGCGAGGCCTACGATCTCGTGCGGACGCTCGGGCGGGCGCGCGCGGCGGGGGCCGATGCCGTCCTCGCGTGGTCGGCGTTCGATGGTCGCGCCCCCGATCCGGCGCGCTTCGCCGATCGGCGCGGGTTGCTCCGCGCGCGGACGGACGAGGCCGGTGATCGTTCATGGGAGCGGACGCCGTCGTGGTGGGCGCTGCAGCAAGCGCTACAGCACCTGGGCGATCACCGCACGGCGGGGGAATCACCCATCGGGGCGCCCGGTTGGAGTGTGATCTTCCACTCCGAGCGTGAGTTCGAGCGGCCCTGGGTGGCCGTGCTCATGCTCGACGCCAGGCTGTCCTGGGCGGGCGACCCGGGGCACGAGCTACCCCTGCAAGATGTGCTCGTGACGCTTCCCAGCGGCGCGTACACGCTGGAGTGGATTCGCACTGGGCCGGAGGCGCCGCGCACGCTGGAAGTCGTCAGCGACGGCTCGATCACGGTGCGCTTGGGGCCCGAGCCCGTCTACGTTCTGCCCAAGCGCTAGAGACCCGCATTGCGGTCGGGCGCAATGAGCCGTCGGCGGCCGTCGTCCGAACAGGCCACGGTGGGATCGTCCGCGTCGAAGAGCTTGTCCCACAGCTTGCACGTGACCTGCTTGTGCATCTGGTCGAGACCCTCGCAGTAATTGGTGAACGTGCAGCGGCGGACGGTCGCGCCGTCGCCCTGACGCATCTTGAGGAACCAGTCCGGATCGGCCAGGGACTGCCGCGCGCTCGCGATGTAGTCGGCCTCCCCGCGGGCGAGAATGCCCTCAGCGTGGTCGAACGTGCAGAGTCCGCCGGCCGTGACTACGGGCGTCTCAAAGCCGGCGGCCCGCACGTCGCGGCGGATGCGGGCCGCCAGGGGCACGTTGCGTCCGAACGGTCCGGCCGCGTCGATGCGGATGGTGGGCATGCACTCGTGCCCGCTGGGGCCCGTGTAGGGATAGACCGCGTGGCCGATGCGCGGCTGCTTGGCGTCCTCAAACCGCCCGCCCTTGCTGACCGATAGGAAGTCCATGCCTGAACTGGCGAACTGCACGGCGTACCACGCCGCGTCGTCTACCCGCGAGCCGCCAGCGATCACGTCATCGCCGAGGAAGCGCGTCCCGACGCAGTAGTCAGCTCCGACGCGGGTGCGTACGGCGTGTAGAACCTCCAGGGCGAGGCGCACGCGGCCCGCGCGCGAACCCCCGTACCCATCCTCACGGTCGTTCGTGCGGCTCAAGAACGACGCCATCGTGTAGGCGTGGGCGAAGTGCAGCTCCACGCCGTCGAATCCCGCCCGCCGCGCGCGCTCGGCCGCGTCTGCGAAGAGACCGGGGAGCACCTGCGGCAGCTCCGCGACGTGCGGTAGATCGGTGTCCCCGACCTCCTCGCGATAGCCGTGCTGCAGATCACGCCACTCGCGCGGCGTGAGGACGGCCTCCCACACGTCGGGGGCGGCGCCCGCCAGCAGAGTGCGGGTGTCCGCGTCCGATGCGGTCCGCCACGCGTCGTCCGCGAGGGCCGCGGCGAGGCGCGCACCGTGCTCGCGGGTCGGGCGCCAGTACCGGGCGAAGTACGTGGCCGGGTCCGGCCGGCGCCGCACCTGCAGGAAGTCGATCAGCTGGAGCAGGAAGCGCGTGCGTCCCTCGGAGTCGGCGCGCACGCGGTCGACAAGCCTGTGCATGCCGTCGAGGAAGCGATCGTCGCCGATGCGAAGCAGGGGGCCGCTCGCGATGTCGCGGATGCCCGTCGCCTCCGCGACGAGGACGCCCGGCTGACCACGTGCGAAGCGGCCGTACCAGTCGAGATTCTCCGGCGTGACGAAGCCCTCCGCGGTGGCGCGCCACGGAACCATGGCCGGAACCCACGTGCGCTCGTGGGTCGCGAGGGGCCCCAGCCGTCCCGGGGCGAAGAGCCGTGACGCCTGTGCCTCCTCAGCCGAGGGCCAGCGCGCGGTGGGCAGGGGGACGGGGCTGCGCGGGGTCGAGGCCATGCGGCGAGCCTACTCGCCCGGCGGCGCTCTCGCTCGCGTTGCGGGTGCGAGTACCCTGCCGCCATCCCCCTGAGGTCTCCATCATGTCGCGCGTCCTGCTCGTCCTCGTCGCTTTCGGTCTCCTCTGCTCGCTGCCGGCAGCCGCCGACGAGAATCGCCCCGGCTATCCCGTAACGAAGCAGGAGGACACCTACGCGTACCTGCACGGCCAGAGCTACGCGGATCCCTACCAGTGGTTGGAAGACGACGACCGCGAAGATGTGATCACATGGGACAAGGCCCAGAATGACCTCCTGCGCGCACGTCTAGATGCTGCGCCGCGACGCGAGGAGCTCGGCCGCGCGCTGACGGGCGAGTTTGGGCTGGGCGGCATGAAGTCGTTGCCGACCTTCGAAGGCGGGATGCGCTGGTACACGTACCGCGCCAGTGCGGAGAACCACGCGATCCTGTACCGCACCGACGAAACGGGCATGCAGTCGCCGACGCAGGTGTTAAACCCCAATGGCTGGTCGGACGGCGGCACGGCAGGGTTGAAGGCCTGGCATGTCTCACCGGATGGCCGCTACGTGGCCTACCGCCGTGACGATCAGGGCTCCGAGGAGACGACCCTCTATGTCCTGGATGCCAATACGGGCGAGTTGTTGCCGGAGTCCATCGATCGGACGAAGTTCTCCTCCGTCGTGTGGCTCGAGGACAGCACCGGCTTCTTCTACAACCGCATGCCGGATGCCGGTTCTGTTCCCCAAGGGGAGTCGCAGTACCACGCGCGCATCTACTTCCACAAACTCGGGACGTTGGTGCTGGATGACCCGATGGTCTATGGGCGGGGTCGCCCCATGCTCGAGAGCTGCTGGCTGTACCGCTCGGCGGACCGCAAGCAGCTGTTTCTCGGGCGCGGCCTGCCCTACAAGGCGGTCGAGACCTTTGAGGCCACGTGGAATGAGGGCGCGCTCTCGCTCCGTAGCGTGCTCGAAGGCGTGGAGCATCGCACGTGGATCGACAAGGTGGGCGACACGTACATCCTCAACAGCGATCGCAACACCGGTCGCCGCGAGGTGCTGACGGCCAAGCGCGACGCCGCGGGGGCCCTGGGGCCCTGGACGGCGGTGGCCTATCCGCGCACGGACAAGGGCGTCGTGCAAGACGCCGTTGTGGTCGGCAATCGCTACATCGTTTGTCATATGCGCGACGACTTGGTGTCGCGGCTCTATGTCCGGCCGATCGCTGGCGGTGACGTGCGTGAAATCGTGCTGCCGGGTGATGGCAGCATCGGCCGTGAGATCGCCACGAAGGACGACGACACGAACATCTGGTTCACCTTCGAGAGCTACAACCAGCCGCCGACGACGTACCGCTGTGACGTGGCGGCCGAGAAGTTCGTGCTCGAGGCCGAAGACACGCTGCCGACGAGCGTCAAGGCCGAGAATCTCGTCAGTACGCGCGTTATGGTGCCGTCGAAGGATGGCACGGAGATCCCCGTGTACCTGCTGCATCGCAAGGACACGAAGCTGGACGGCAGCGCGCCCGGCATCCTCTACGGTTACGGCGGTTTCCGGGTCGGCCTCTATCCGCTGTATTCGCGGACCCGCGCGCTCTGGGCCGAGCTTGGCGGCATCTATGCGGTGGCCTCGCTGCGGGGCGGCGACGAGTATGGCGAGGACTGGCACCAAGCTGGCAGCATGGGCAACAAGCAGAACGTGTTCGACGACTTCATCGCCTGCGCCGACTGGCTCGTTGCGTCGAAGAAAGTGTCCCGCGGGCGCTTGGCGATCCAGGGGGGAAGCAACGGCGGCCTCCTCGTTGCGACCTGTCTGAACCAGCGCCCGGACTTGTGCCGGGCCGCAATCTGCGGCGTGCCACTGACCGACATGCTGCGCTTTCACCTGTTCCAGTACGCACGGTCCTGGACGAAGGAATACGGCGATCCTGATGTGCCGGAGCACTGCGCGTGGATCGCGCCGTACTCGCCGTATCACAACGTGCAGCCGGCTCAGGCGTTTCCCGCAGTTCTCGTGACCGCTGGCCTACGAGACGGTCGGGTGAATGCCTTTCATGCGCGCAAGATCGTCGCGCGCTGGCAGGAACGGACGATCTCCACGCATCCGATCCTGCTGCGGATTGACCGCGAAGGAGGCCACGGCGCGGCGGACTTGCAGCGCATGGTGCAGGGGATCCTCGACGAGTGGTGCTTTCTCTTCCAGGAGCTCGACGGGACGATGTAGCGCGCCGAGCGGCTCGCGCGCTCAGGCAGAGGCGTGGGGGGCGCCGACGTCGTCGCAGTCATCGCGCTCCGTCGGGCACATGGAGCGCATCCAGTCGTAGGTGTAGATGCCTGTCGTGTGGCCGTCGCCGAAGCGAAACGAGATGGCGTACGTTCCGACGGCCTCGACGTGGACGACCTTCACGTCGCGCACGGCGAAGAGCGAAGGCGGCTCCTTCTCGCCCGGCGCGTGCCCGCGGCACTCCGCGCATGGACACACGTGCCGCAGGTACGAGCCCAGGTAGCGCGACGTGTGGCTGTCGGACCAAGTGACCGTGAGCAGGTTCGACTTCACGTCGAGCCGGACGGCGGTCGGTGTGTATTGCACGGCTCGAGCTACTCGCCGGTCAGCGACGGAGTCGCCCCGCAGGCGATACCGGCGCTGGATTTGTCAAAGCGCACGTACTCCCACTCAAACGCGTTGCCGTTGATGCCCTTCCGCGGGGGCGCGATCCAGCCAGCCACCTTGCCGAACTCCAAGCAGGGCTTCATGAGGCTCTTGACGAACACGGAGTCGGCCTCGCTGGGCAGCCAGTCATCACGCCGAGCCTCGAACGCTTCGGCCGTGATCGGGTTCCCCTCCGGATCGTAGGCGTAGCTGCTGTAGATGCCCATCTCGCGGTTGAAGCGTCGGTTCGGCAGCTCCATGCGCTCCGGGCGACCGGCCTTTTCAAGGATTCGGTTCCAGCGTGCGATTACGAACTCGCAGTCGCCGATGTACCCGTCGCGGAGAATCTCGTTCATGGCGTTTCGCAGCGGCACCTCCTCGGTGGTCAGACCGAGGTTCTGGGGCACCTGCATGCGGTACACACCCTCGAGCGCGATGTGGTCCTCGTAACTGTCTTCCTTGTAGCGACCCTTGAGGCCCGTTGCGAAGTAGGAGGCCGCGTTGCTGGACTGCTCGCCGCCGAACAAGTTGATCGAGGATGAGTACCAGCGGTTGAGCCAACGCTGGATCGTCGGCAGATCAATGGCGCCGTGCGCGCGAATGCGGTCGGGCTCGTCGGTGCCCAACTCGTTCATCACCTGGGCGCTGCGCTCGATGATGCGGCCCACGCCGGTCTCACCCACGAACATGTGGTGCGCCTCTTCCGTGAGCATGAACCGCGTGGTGCGCGAGAGCGGATCGAAGCCGGACTCCGCGAGCGCGAGCAGCTGGAACTTGCCGTCGCGGTCGGTGAAGGTCGTGAACATGAAGAAACTGAGCCAGTCCTCGACGGGCTCGTTGAACGTGCCGAGGATGCGCGGGCTGTCTTGATTGCCGGAGCGCCGCCGCAGCAGGTCTTCGGCCTCTTCGCGACCATCCCGACCGAAGTGGGTGTGCAGTAGGTACACCATGGCCCAGAGGTGGCGGCCCTCCTCCACGTTGACCTGGAAGAGGTTGCGGAGGTCGTACTGGCTTGGCGCCGTCTGGCCGAGGAGTCGCTGCTGCTCCACGCTCGCCGGCTCTGTATCGGCCTGCGTCACAATGATGCGGCGCAGCGCGTTGCGGTACTCGCCCGGCACCTTCTGCCAAGCGGCGTCACCGAAGTGGTCGCCGCAGGGCACGACGCGGCCGTCCTCGGCCGGCGACATGAAGATGCCCCAGCGGTAGTCCGGCATCTTCACGTAGTCGAAGTGGGCCCAGCCATCGCGGCCAACATCCACGGCGGTGCGCAGGTAGACCTCGTCGGCCTGAAAGCCCTCAGGTCCCATCTCGCGCCACCAGTCAAGGAACTGAGGCTGCCAGGCCTCCAGCGCGCGCTGGAGTCGCCGGTCTTCCTTCAGGTCGACGTTGTTGGGGATGAGGGCGTTGAGGTCGACAGATCCCATGCTAGGTCCTTCTCCAATCAAACACCGGTCGCTCGGGGCGCCCGTAGAGAGTGAGTGCGCCGAGCTCACCGACGGCATTGGGCCGCTGGAAGATCCAGTTCTGCCAGGCGGAGAGACGCCCGAAGATCTTGGTTTCCATCGTCTCAGGCCCTGCGAACCGCAGGTTCGCTTCCATCCCGGTCAGCGCATCCGGACTCAGGCTGGCGCGCTCCTCGATCGCGATGCGCACCTCATCTTCCCAGTCGATGTCGTCCGGGGAGATGGTGACAACGCCCGCGGCTTCCGCCTCGGCCGGGTCCCAAGGACCGTCGTGCGCCAGCGCGGCAGCCAGCGTGTCGGGCTCACCGAGGAAGCGGGTCTGGAGGCGCGTGAGGCCGTTGGACATGGGGTACGCACCGTCGTTCAGCGGGCCCAGCTGCACGTGAACCGACTGATCGGGATCGTCCAGCATGTAGGCGCGATCGCACGCCACCGCCAACTCGAACAACGTGCCCACGAAGCAGCTGCCCGGCTCGATGAGCGCGAAGGCACTCTTCGCCGTCAGGTCGAAGCGCTTCAGGACACGGCGCCAGGCGCATAGGACCTCGTATACGAACCAGTCCTGCTCTGACTGCTCTGCCATCCAGCGATCCCAGGCGAGCACCTGGTCGGGATCGCCCTCGGTCTTGAGGACGATGGTGCCCACTTCGAGGCGGTTGAAGCGCAGATCAAGTAGCACGTCGTCGAGCTCGCGCGCGGCGCGCCAGGCCCAGAGATCGTTCGCGTCCTTGCGCGCAGTCGCGCCGTCGGTGGGCGGGGCGGTGGTGGGTCCGCGCAGCACAACGTTGGCCACGCGGTCTTCCAGCGTGCAGGTCACGAACCGATGCGTGATGCCGCTGTCCTTGTAGACGCCGCCGAGCGGACGAATCGGTACGCCCTGCGCCGACGCGTCCCGACCGCGCGGGCCCTTGGCCTCAGCCAGCGTGGCGAGGCGCTCCTCGAGCCAAGTCTTGAAGCGGCTGCTCGGGACGGTGCTATCCACGAGGTTCCAGTCCTCAGCGCGCCGGCCCTTGATGCCCTCAGCGACCGTGCAGAACACATCCGCTCGGTCGCGCCGCACCATGCGCTTGTCGACGAGCCGCGTGAGTCCGCCGGTGCCGGGCAGCACGCCGAGCAGGGGCACCTCAGGCAGGCTGACGGCCGTGTTGCCGTCGTCTTGGAGCACGATTTCATCGCACGCCAGCGCCAGCTCATAGCCGCCACCCGCGCAGGTTCCGCTGAGCGCGGCCACGGTGCGGATGCCGCACTCTGCGGCCATCGCCTCGAGGTAGAGCCGGGTCTCGTTGGTGAACTTGCAGAAGTTCACTTTGAAGTTGTGCGTGGAGCTGCCGAGCATGTGGATGTTGGCGCCCGCGCAGAAGATGCGCGCGACAGCGCTCTCGACCAGGAGGACGCGTACGCCCGGGTGCTCGAACCGCAGGCGCTGGATGGCGTCGACCAGCTCAATGTCCACGCTCAGGTCGTAGGAGTTGAGCTTGAGCTGGTAGCCCGGCCGGAGCCCCTTGTCCTCCTGGACGTTCATGCCGAGTCGGGCGATGGGCCCCTCCACGCTGAACTGCCAGTGGTGATAGGCGGGGGGCGAGGTCTCGAAGCGGACCGGGGGGGCCGGAGGCGCTTCCGAAGGGCTGATCGTCGAGGTGCTCACGGAGGCGAGGGTATCCGCGCGGCGCCCCTGCGGCGAGTGCCGGACGCAGCGCGGCGAGCGCCAGCCGGGGTACGTTTGGACAGGGGTCGGGCGGCCGGCGTCCAACCCCACGGACGGCCCAGCCGCCCATCCACCCCATGAACGCCAGACCCCAACCCCCTTCCGTTCCCTCGTCTGCGGCGTGCCCGAGCGCACGCGAGGCGCAGGAGCGCGCCGATGTCGCGCGGGCCCTCGGGGGTGACCGGGGGGAGTTCGAGCGCCTCGCGGTGCGCGCCATGCCGCAGCTGCTCGGCGCGGCGCAACGCATTCTCGGGGAGCGCTTCGCAGCGGAGGAGGCGGTCGCCGACGGAATCTTCCGCGCGTGGCGCGCGGTCGGCGGCTTCCGCGC
>JAQBWE010000128.1 GCA_027625315.1 Planctomycetota bacterium | reverse complement strand
ATGGCTCGGATGCGCGCCATACGCTCGAGACGCGCCGGGTCTCTGTAGAGCAGGGGCCCGGCCTCGGAAAGATCGTAGAGTTGGACGTCGTCCAGTTGGAGCATCCGGAGCAGTCTACGGGCTGCTCCCCCCGTTCGGAGAGCCTCATGCATCGCCTCGCCTGCCTCCTCGTCGCCCTCGCCACCCTGGGCGGGTGCCAGACCGACCCGAACGCACCGAAGGCCACGGGCCAGGTGACCCCGACGGTCGCGGGCGGCGCGGCGCCGGCCAGCTACCCGGGCTACGTCGAGGCGCGGCAGGCGTTCACGCGCCAGAGCGCCGACGGCGTGGTCATCGCCACGCTGGAGGACTCCGCCTGGCTCCGCTTCGAAGGCCCCCCCGAGCAGGTCGAGGCCAACCACCGGGCCTACTTCGAGTACGGCTACACGGCATTCGCGGTGGTGTTGCGCGCGCGCTCGTTTACTCGCCCGACTACCGAGGAGTTCCTGCTCGAGGACAGCACGGGGCGACGCGTGGCCGCGCGCCCCGTCGGCTTCAAGGGCAACCTCATCACGGTCGACGACCGCTGGCAGTACGAGTTTGACCTCGCGTTCCAGCACACCATCTCGCGCGACGTGACCTGGCTGAAACTGACGCGCATCAGCGACGGCGAGTTCGTCGAGTGGACGTTCCAGAAGTAGCCGGAGCTACGTCGCGATGCGGATCGTTCCGCGGGCCACACGGTCGAGCACCGCGTCGACGGGGCCCGCCGCGGCGAGGGGTCGGATCCCCATGGCGCGCAGCAGCGTGATTGCGCGAGCCGAGTAGGCGGTGGAGACGACCGCGCGACACCCGACGACGGCCTTGAGAAACGTCCGGGCGTCGCCGATCCCGTCGTAGCGGCGGCGCGGGTTCTCTTCCAACACGCGCGTGCCGAGGCAGCGGATCTGATTCTCGGTGACGGCATAGATGCGCAACTGCGCCGCCGCCGCGAGTGTGCTGTCGATGAGCGTGCCGTCGCGACTGGCGACTGCCACGATCTGCGGCTGGCGGCGCGGTAGGAGCGTGGCCGTGCGCACGCCCATGTCCGGGTCGGGCAGCGTGCGGAGCACGTCGACGGCGTCGAGTTCATCGAGATTCACGAGGCGCGAGCGCCCCGGATGAACCCAGTCGGTCACGCGTCGATCGCCACCGCGGCTCGCGCGATCAAACGTCTTCGCCGCCACCTCTTGCGCGAGTTCGAGCTCGCTGGCGCCCGGCTGTCCGCCGCGGGCCAGGGGCGCGCCCGGTACGGGGATGTGCGGCACAACGTCCAGGCGCTCCGCGCCGCCTTCACGTGCGAGCTTGGCGAGCGCTTCGATCTCGCGCGCGTTCACCGTGGGAATCAAGGTCGTGCGCACGGCGAGGGGAATGCCCTCGCGGCGGGCGATGCTCAGGGCGCGCTGGCCCTCCTCGAGGAGCAATCGCGCGGCCTCAGGCCGATCCAGCGTGTCGCCTTTGTAGTCCACCGCCGCGACGAGACGCTCGGCGGCGCGCAGCGTGGCGGCATCCATGCGCAGCACGAGGTAGCCGAGCCCAAAGCTCTCGAGTTCCTCCGTGTACTCCGCGAGCAACGGCCCATCGATCACAAGGCCCGTGAGCACATCCGGATGGTGTTCGTGTACGAGCGAGAGCAAGCGCAGCACGCTCTCAGGGCTGGCGAGCGGATCGCCTGGTCCCTCGATCTCGAGTACGAGCGGCCCGCGCAGCGACGTGCGCGCGCTGGCGACGTAGCGCAGCGCATCGGGCACGTCCACGACCGGCGCTTCCGGATCGAACGGGCGGTCGCGGCGCAAGAACAGCGGTCGCGGCGCGGCGGGCAAGGCGAGACGCCAGATGCCCAGCGCGGGTCGCGCATCGTGGTCGTCAGAGTCGGGCGGATCGATGTCCATGGGCGAGGCGCCGTGCGGCGCGCAGAACGGTGTACAGCCGTCGGCGGGACCGGGCAAGAACGCCCCCGCAGCGCCCAAGTGCGCGACGCGCGCGGCCCTGGAGTACAACGAGGGCGATGAGCGCTGAGCACGCAAGTCCCGTTCCGACCGATGACGTGATCGTGCGTACTGAGCCGCGCGAGGCGCCGCTCTCCTGGCTGGCGATCCTCGCCCTGCCGCTCGCGTTTGTGTGCGGGTACGCCGCGTTTCAGGGCCGCTGGGTCGCGTCGGTGGTGCCCATCGCCATCGCTGGCATCGCGCTCCTCATGATGCGTGTGACGCGCAAGCGTGGGCGCGTGGTCGCGATCTTCGCGATCCTGATCTCCATCGGCGTCGGGTCCTGCTCGTACATGTTTCACAGTCGCGGCAAGGCGCTGTTCTCGGCGCTCCCTGAGGGCGTGCTCGCGGCGCTGTCCACGTCGTCTAAGACGCGCGCCGCCGACGTCGCGGCGTGGGCTTGGCCGGAGTCCCTCGCGTCGGATCCTGAACTCGCGCGCGGTTGGATGGCGACGTTCGACGCGCTTGTCGCCGAGCACGGAGCGTGGGCGGGCCGCGTGGAGGTGGGCGAGCACGTGCCCGGGTTCAACGCTGTCCTCGTGGCGCCGCCCCATGCCGGTGCGCTGGAAGGGGGGGGCGAACCGCCCCCGGTTGGCGCGGGGGTGTGGGTGCTCGTTCCGTTCGCGCGCGCCAGCCTGTGGCTGTGCGTCGTGCTGAAGGACGGCGTGGAGGACGCGCGCGAGTCCGTCATCGCCCACATCGAGGGTGGGCCCAACCCGGTCATTGGGGGGCTGCGCTGGTTCCGGCGCTAGGCGCGGCCGTAACCGCTCACGTCCGATGCGACAGGCATGGAGCGCTGCTCGACGGAATCCTCCGGGCGAACGCGGGATCAGGGTCCGTTCGGAGGCAATCGGCCTGCCAGGGCGAAGGCAGCGTGCCGCCATCGGCGACCTTCGCCGCTGGCGGACGTGCGAAGCACGTCCCGAGGGCTGAGCCAGCGACAGCCCAAGAGGAGGGGCGTGGTCTTCCCCCTCGAGGAGCCGATGGCGGCGCGGGGCCAAGCATCTGGCGGGCCGTACGTGCTCAGCGAGACACGTGAACATCTACGAGCGGCCACGGCCGCCCACGCGCGCGCTCTCCCGGTAGACTTGGACTCGGAGATTCGCCCTATGCCTCGCCTGCTCTTCCTAGCCCTCACGGTGCCCCTTCTGCTGCTTTGCAGCAGTCCGTCCGCAGACGCGAAACTCGACGGCAAGGAGTGGAAGGCGGCGCAAGAGGAATTCAACCGACTCTTCGCCGCCCGGGGGTTCGCGGAAGACAAGGCCGCGGTCCTCAAGAAGATCGCGGAGGACGACAGCGGCCGGGCGTGGCGCCTCCTTGCGGACGGCCTCTTCAAGGAGGTCGAGATCCTCGCGGGCATCGAGAAGGAACTCGTCGACGCTTCGGGTGAGCAGTCCGCAGTGCTCCAGCGGGGCATGAAGGGCTTCACCGCCGAGGACGAGGCGCGCACGAAGGCCCTCGCCGCACAGATCAAGGAACTCGATGCCGCCTTGGAGCTCGAGCGCCGCGCGGTGACGGGCGTGGTCGAGGCCGTCTGCGCCGGCCCGGAGTTGCTGCGCAAGAACATCCTCGGTCGCGCGAAGAGCGGCGGGGACTGGCCCTACCGCGCGGCTGCCGTGCGCGTGGCCGTCCTGACGATGGGCGAGAAGGAGTCGTGGAGTCACCTCCTGCGCACCATCGATAAGGACGACGACCCGCGTGTGCGCCTGGCCGCGCTCGACGCGCTCGCCGGCGCGAGCGAGCGTTGGGAAGATCTCGTCATCGGGCGCTTGGCCGATCCGTCGTGGTCGGTCGCGTTGCGCGCGGCCGACATCGCTCGCGAGCGCAAGCTGCACCGCGCGGTGCCGCATCTCATCAACGGCCTCACGAGCGCCTCGCCGCGCGTTGCCCAGGGGCTCGGCCAAGCCCTGAAGGAGTTGACGGGCGAGAACTTCGAGCCGTACGTCGATATCTGGTCCAAGTGGTGGGAAGACCACAAGGCGGAGTTCGAGAAGGACGTCGAGGTCAAGGGTGGCAAGACGCCGGAGTTCCCGCGCATTCACTTCTATGGCGTCGAGATCAAGTCCGACCGCGTCTTGTTCATCATCGACATCTCGGGCTCGATGAAGCTCGAGACCAAGAATGACAACCCGCTCGAGCGTTGGAAGCCGCCGCCCACGGTCACAGGTCCGGGGAGCCCGCCGCCGCCCCCGCCGCCGCCGGAGGAGATCCTCAGCGGACCCAAGATCGACGTGGCCAAGCACGAGCTCAAGAAGGCCATCGAGGCCATGCCGAAGGAGTACGCCTTCAACATCATCGCGTTCAACCAGGGCGCCACCGCCTGGAAGGACAAGATGCTGACGGCGGCTCCCAAGATCAAGGAAGAGGCCTACGAGTGGATCCGCTCCTTGGATGCGCGCGGCTCGACGTTCACGGACGGCGCGCTGCGCATGGGCTTTGAGATCGCGGGCCTCATCAACTACGACGAGAAGTATCCGAACATCGCGATCGACACGATCGTGCTGCTCTCGGACGGGGCGCCGACGGACACGTCGTTCCCGGTCGCCAAGTTGATGGACCACGAGATCATTCTTGAGCATGTGCGCGAGTGGAACCGCAAGAAGCAGGTCGTGATTCACTGCATCGCGGTGGACATGCAGCCGGGCAACGAATTCATGCAGAAGCTGGCCGCCGAGAACGGCGGCACTTTCGTGGATCGCTGACCCGCGCGTGCCCACGGACCCGCCCGCGCCCCCTGAGACGCCCGCGTCGGAGAACGCCCCGGAGCCCGCTGCGGGGGTGAGGGAGCCCAAGAAGCCGGCAGGGACGTGGATCCCGCTCGTACGCATCGGGGGCGTGCGGATCTACCTCGACCCGATGGTGGCGGTGCTGCTGGGGTTGCTGCTGACGGCTAGTGACAGTGACTCGCCGAGCGATATGTTCGTAGTGGCGGGCATCCTGCTCGGCAGTGTGCTGCTGCACGAGTTGGCGCACGCTTGGATGGCGCGCCACCGCGGCCTGGCGGTGGGGGGGATCTTCCTGCATCTGGTGCCGTACGCGTACGTCGAACGCGGCGCGCCGCAAGACGAGCTGCGTGTGGCGCTGGCTGGTCCGGCGTTGAATCTGATCTTGGCCGGCTTGCTGTTCGCGTGTCCGGCCGTACGAGACGGGTTTGCGTGGACACAGCCGGAGCGCTGGTTCGACACGCCGCTCGGCGCGGCGGCGGCGATCAACTTGCTGATGGGTGTGTTCAATCTCGTGCCGGCGCTTCCGGCCGATGGGGGGCGCGCGCTTCGCGCGGGCTTGATGACGAAGACGGCGCCGGGGACGGCGTATGCGTGGACGGCGCGTGCGGGCACCTATGTGGGCGCGGGCTTCTTATTCTTGGCAGTGCTGCTGTGGCCGTCGGCCGATTCGTTCGGTGTTGCGGTGTTGGGTGTGTTCTTCATCCTGACTGCCTGGCGCGAAGCGCGAGCCGGCATGGCGGAGCGTGCGCGCGAGCGCGCCCGCGCACGGGATGAGCGGGTGGGGTAGGGCGGCACGGGTTGGTGAAGGAGCGAAGCCTCGCTGGCACGACCTCCGGCTTGACAGGCCGGTGCGTACAAGTCGTATGTGTCTGCATAGCGCGGAGTTACGGATTCGGCATCGCGTGTCTATGTCATGCATCGTCAGGTTTCTGCGCACGACCCTGCACCGCGGGCATCACAGCGCCAGCCTCTCCGCGTCTCTCGTAGCCGGCGTGACCGGCTCTGATGCTGAAGCGATGGAAGGGCAGGACGTTGCCCTCGTGGAGAGCGCCGGTGGTCGATGCCTGGCTGTGTTGCCCTGCGCCGCAACCTTGCGCGACCCGTGGCTTGGCGGGTCGCTGAGGCGCCGGCGCTCTATCGCCCGCGCCGACCGGAACGTACTTCGTTCTATCAACTGCTCGACGAGCACTTCGAACCCTACGCACGGGAGCACTCCGAACGCTACGCGCCGCGCCACGGGGACCTGCGCCATGTCGTGCGCCGATGTGTCGAGCAGTTCCTGGACTGCGGGCGCTACGAGTCCGGCTTCGCGCGTCTGCGTTGCACAAAGTGCCGGGTCGAGCACCTGATCGCCTTCTCGTGCCAGACGCGCAACTTCTGCCCAAGCTGCCAGGCCAAGCGCGCAGCGCTCTTCGCGGAACACTTCGTGGAGGTGATCCGCCTGCCGGTGCCGCACCGGCACATGGTCTTCACGATACCCAAGGCGCTGCGGGGACTCTTCGAGCGTGATCGCCGTCTCTTGTCCATCTTGAGTCGCGCGGCCTACGACGCGCTGCGCACCGCTCTCCAGGGCGCCCTCGGCCGCCGAGACGCGTTGCCGGGCACGGTGGCGTCGATCCAGACGTTCGGCTCCTACGGCAACTGGCACCCGCACATCCACGCGCTCGTCACCGACGGCCTGATCGAGCGCGGTGGGGGCTTCCTGCCGCTCGGGGCCTTTCCCGTCGAGGCGATCGAGCAGCGCTTTCGCGAGCTTGTGTTGAAGGGCCTCCACCGGGCGGAGCGTCTCTCAGAGGGTTTCATGGAAGCCCTGCTCAGCTGGGAGCACTCGGGCTTCTCCGTCCACGTGGGCACGGCGATCGAGGCGAACGATCCCCACGCCACCGAGCGCGTAAGCCGCTATGTCACGCGGGCACCCTTCGCGCTCGCCAAGGTCCATCCCCAGAAGGACGGGGGCGTGAGACTGCTTACGCCGCCCGATCCCAAGACGGGCCTGGACTACCGTCTGTTCGACCCGCTGGACTGGGTGCACGCGGTCACGACGCAGATCCCCGATGCGCGCCAGCACATGGTGCGCTACTACGGGGCGTACGCCAACCGCGCCCGGCGGCTCTATCGCGCGCCTCTCGCTGAGCCCGCGGCGGGCAAGCAAGCGTCGTCCGGCCCGCGCCCGGACGAGGACGAGCAGGATCTCTGGGTGCGCGCGCGCCGCCGCTCCTGGGCGCGACTGATCGCACGCATCTACGAGGTCGATCCGCTGGTCTGTCCGCGCTGTGGCGACGAGCTGAAGGTCGTGGCGGCGATCACCGACCCGCGCGTGATCGACCGGATCCTTGAGCACCGCCGGCGTGTCGGCCTGCGCAGTCCCTTCGAGCCGCGCGCACCGCCGGCGGCCTGAGCCGGCGAGCAGAGCGGGGAGGATCCAGGCACGCGCCGCGACGCGCGCTGGGGGCGCTGCGTGTCTGTGGGGTTCGAGCGTGGATTCAGAGGGTCCAGGAGAACGCGGTGGGGGTGTTTGGGGTCGTCGCGAACGGTCTCGAGGTGCGTTCGCGAGCGCGCGGGCCCCGCGCGGGGGAGGCGGTGGGGTTCGTCACGCCGTCCGAGGTATGCTGGCGAGGTGGTTACAAACCCCTATCCCTTAGAGGTCGAGCGCTCCGGGAGGATTGATATCTTCCGTTGTCCGCACATTCCATAGCACTTGCCTGGCAGTTCGACGTCGAAGCTCTCCCTCTACGGGATCAGAGATATCATTCCAATGCGCCAGGGCATGGTAGAGCATGAAATGGCAGGTGGGCATTTTGCTTTGCATTCCCGCGTACATGGCGGCACGCATAAAGTCAGCACCTACTTGATCACCGACGCCAGGCTTGGGTGGAGCATGTTCCCCTACAAATGCATTGGCGGTTTCTTCAATAATGACAATAGCATTGGGCATCTTTACCGCATCTCTGACCTGCTCTTTGAGATCGAGCTCAACCCAGAGCTTGGGCTCCAAACGACCGTAGCTATGAACCTTGATAAAAACGCCGTCAATGTCTGCGAACAACAACCTGATGACTTCTCCATAGCCGTCCTGTATTACATTGGAGAAGCTCGAAAACCCCGGTGGCGAGATCATCACGCCAAATTCGTTGCGCAGCGCGGCCAATTCGGTGGGTAGGTTGATTGCCGTCATCTTGTCTGAAAATTCCTGCAGCTCCGGTGGGGTCCCCATGCCCCCGAACTCAATCTCATTCCATAAACCTATGCCCCAGGGCAAGGCATTGAGCGAGGCCATCATTTCCACATCAGCTCGTAGGGCGGCAAGATCAGCGGCGTCATCAACCCCGGTGCTGTCCTTCAGAGTGTAAATAACGCGATATCCGGCTGCGGTCCTTTCGCGTATTTCATCGTAGAATGCAGGAGTGAGCGCTCTCTGACCCCCAGACTTCATCGCATAGAAAGGCCGGATTTCCATAGGCGCAGTGGGATCTATAATGACAATAGTGTCCCAGATATCCCGAGCCCATTGGGGCGTACCCTCTGGGCGATTGTCGGCATGAATTGATGCAGCGTAGTACCAGCTATCCTGATGCGACAATTGCCACAGAGGTACGTCTCCCTCATCCTCATGACAGCTAGTCAGAAACAGGCCGACGAGGGCGCTCAATACACAAAGTTTGATTAGGCCCAAGCGGTGCAAGTTACCAAGTGAATTTCCCATGCGCGCAGCTCCGGTTGCGTGTACTACATCTGGCATGATCTCAGATGAGCTACGGTACAGCAAATATAAGAATTTGTGGGTAGAAAATAGCACGTTAGTGACTTAGATGAGGAAAAAAACGGGTTAACAGGGGAGAGTGCAGGCTCTGTCGCAAAACCGGCACTGCTGACTTGCCCGCCGCGAGCCCTCGCGGCGCCCGACGACGTTGGTGCCCGTGCCGTAGTCGTGCATCTCCACCGTGGCGTTGGTGCATGAATCCACCGGTGGCGGATCTACCCCCGGGGCTCTCGGCTTCAAGCTCCGATCGCC
>JAQBWE010000127.1 GCA_027625315.1 Planctomycetota bacterium | reverse complement strand
GCGCGGGTTGGATGCCCCCCTCCGGAGCGGGCTCCGGGGTCCGGGCCACCGCGGTGCGCACGAGCCGACCCTCGCTGTCCACGTGGACGGGCCCATCCTCAGCGTCGTCATGCGCCCGCTCACGCGGGCCGCCCGAGAGATCGCGCACGGTTCCGCCCGCGCTCAGGCTGCGATTGCCGGCCAGTAGCTCAGGGATCGTGGGCAGGCGCTCCTCGCCGCTGAGCAGGTCGGCGATCGAGGGTGTCAGCTCCGCGGCGTCAGTGCCGGCCCCGCTGCCCGTCCCGGAGCGAGCGTTCATCGCGACCGACTCAGTCTGGGCGAGCTCGGCAGCCTGGCTGGCCGGTGGCAGGCTGGCCGGTGGCAGGCTGGCCGGTGGCAGGCCGTCCGGTTCCGCGGCGTCGGTCGCGAGCGCGATCGCCGGCTCGGGATCATCGGCGAAGCGCACGCCACCCACATCGCGCGCGGCGGCAAACTGCATCGGCAACTCGCGCCCGTCGGTGTCGTAGCGGGTCTGCGGATACCAGCGCTGGCGGACCGGCTCAGCCTTGCTGCCGAAGAAGCGTCCGAAGAAGTGACGCAGGAGTCCCCCGCTGGCCGGGCTCGCGCTCTCGAGCGCGGCTTCCTCCTCCGCGCTGCGGCGACGGCCGAGGCTGAAGGCAAGCACGGCGGCCGGCGCGGCCATCAGGAACAGAACGATGGCACCGATGATGGGCCCGACGGTCGCTTGCAGGATGTCGGCCAGGCCGCCACCGATGAGACCGCCTTGCGGAGGGCCGGCGAGCAAGCCAAAAGCACCAGCCGACGCGACGCCGAGTACCGCCGAGCCGAGGCCGCGCAGCGCGAAGCCGCCGAGGTTGTAGCCCCACCAGTCCAGCACCATCCAGATGAGCAGCGGCAGCAGCAGCACGACGCCGCCCCAGCCGAGGAGCACTCCGGGCACCTGCAGCGCCGCGAACACGCTCTCCGCCGCGCGATCAAAGCCACGCAGTCCCAGCGCCACTTGGATCCCCAAGAGGAGGAGGACGAGCCCCGGCGCCACGAAGGACGCGAGGTGTTCAAGAAAGGGGCGCACGTGTTCCCGCACGGAGCGGATCGTAGGGGAGGGCAGGGACCGTGCCCGGGGGAGGCGCGCCCGGGGCGGTTCGGGGCCCGTAGCGGCCGCTCGCGGCGGCTACGCCGGGTCGCGCCCGGGTGTTTGATGAACACACGTTGAATCGCGCGGTCCGCGCGAGCCTTCGCACCCGATGTTCTTGCCGTCGCTCCGCGGAGATGGGTTCAGCATCGACGCCTCGCGACGGCCTCGACCTCGGGCGCGAATCCATCGCGAGGACGACGAAGCGGCCTGCTCGCCCCCAGCCCAGTCCGCCGCCCGTCCGAGATGCAACGGAACTTCGCGCTCCCCAACTAGTCCCAGCTCGTATCGACGGGGGGCGGATCGTCGCGGTCGAAGGCCTCGGAAGCGCGTCCGGCAGCGCCGGGAACGCTCTGGGTGGCCCGCATGGCCTCCCATTCCTCAAGCTCCATCAGGACCTCGCGTGCCTTGCTGCCCACGTGGGGGCCGACCAAGCCGCGGTCCGCCATCATGTCGACCAGGCGCGAGGCGCGCGTGTAGCCAACGCCGAGTCGGCGCTGGAGCATGCTCGCGCTGCCGAGGCGCGTCGAGAGAACGGCGCGCACGCCATCCTCGTAGAGATCGTCCTCCTGCATCGGGTCGCCCAGCTCGCCGGTGCGCACCTTCAGGAGGTCCTCGTACTCGATGTCCGGGTAGCGCTTCTCGAGGAACTCGACCGTGGCGCGCGCCTCTTGGTCGGTGACCAGCGCGCCCTGCGCGCGGCGCAAGTGCAGGCTGCGCGGATGCATGTAGAGCATGTCGCCGTTGCCGAGCAGCTTGTCGGCGCCGTTGGCATCCAGCACGACGCGGCTGTCGACCTTGCTCGATACCACGAACGAGATGCGCGTGGGCATGTTGGCCTTGATGAGGCCGGTGATCACGTTGGTCGAGGGTCGCTGGGTGGCGAGCACCAAGTGGATGCCCACGGCGCGGCTCTTCTGGGCCAGGCGCGTAATGGCCAGCTCGACGTCCTTGCCGTTGGTCAGGATCACATCGGCGAGCTCGTCGATGACGATCACGATGTACGCCATGTGGTCGGGCAACTCTTCGTCGTCGTACCCGTGCTTCTCGCGGGCGGCGAGGATGCGCTCCTTCGGCAGGTTGTTGTAGCCGGCGATGTTGCGCACGCCGGTCGCGAGCAGCTTGGCGTAGCGCTCCTCCATGCGATCCACGGCCCACTCGAGGATCTTCGCCGCCTTACGCATGTCCGTGACGACCGGCGTCAGGAGGTGCGGGATGCCCTCGTAGAACGAGAGCTCGACCTGCTTCGGATCGACGAGGATGAGGCTCACCTCCTCGGGCCCGCGCGTGTACAGGATCGACAGCAGGAGCGCGTTGATTCCGACGGACTTGCCCGAGCCTGTCGCGCCGGCGATCAAGAGGTGGGGCGTTGTCGCGAGATCCTCGACGATGGGCCGGCCCGCGGTGTCGGTGCCGATGGCCACGGGGATGGCGGCGCGATCGATCTTGTCGCTCTCGGTCTCGAGTACGTCGCGCAGGCGCACCACTTCACGCGTCTCGTTCGGCACCTCGATTCCGACCGTGCTGCGCCCCGGGATGGGGGCCACGATGCGGATGCTCGGCGCCTTGAGGCTGATGGCAATGTCATCAGCCAGTGCGGTTACGCGCGAGAGGCGCACGCCTGACGGCACCTTGATCTCGAAGAAGGTGATGACGGGACCGCGCTGGTGTGACACCACGCGGGCCTCGACGCCGAACGAGGCCAGTGTCTCCTCAAGCACCTCGGCATTCGCCTCGACCTCAGCGCGCACGGTGGCGGGATCGACGCGCTCGCCCGGCGTGAGCAGCGTCAGCGGGGGCGCCTGATACTCGCCGCGCGGTCGCAGGGGCTTGCGCTTGGGGCGCGGGATCGGCTCCATGGCGACGGGCGGGCGACGCGGCGCCGCGGTCGGCGTCGCCGGAGCTGCGGGCTTCTCGTCCGCCGCCTCGAGCTCGTCGTCGTCATCTTCTCCGTCGTCGTCCTCGTCCGCCTCCTCCTCGTCGTCCTCTTCTTCGTCGTCCTCGTATTCGTCCTCGTCGTCCTCATACTCCTCGTCGTCTTCGTCTTCTGCTGTGGCCACGCCGCCGACGTCCTCCTCGCGGGGGAGGGAGGTGGCACGGCGACGAGCGGGGGCCGCGTCGCCGCGGCGCTTCGCCATCACGGCCGTAGCGAGGGCCATGCCGGACTTGACGAGGTCGATCTCAGTCATCCAGCGGAAGACCAGCAGCCAGACGACCATGATCACGAGCCCGGACGCCTTGCCGAACGCCGAGAACGCGACCGAGCCCATGGAGATGCCGAGGTAGCCACCCGGCCCGACGCGCGCGAGGCCGCCGAGGAAGCCGCCCTCGAGCACGAGTGCCGCGGCGATGGAGGTCAGCGTCATGAGGAGCGGCAGCAGCAGCGCCTTGCGCAGCCACGCGGCGGGACGCCGGCCGCGGATGCACTGAATGCCCCAACTCACGCCGAAGGCCGGCAGGATCCAGGCGCCCAGACCCAGGGCAGCCGCGAACGCCTGGGCCACGGCTCGGCCGATGCCCCCCGTGACGTTGACGACGCCGCCGGTGGTGCCGGCCGGCGCGAGCGTCGCCAGGGCGGCGGCGAACAGGACGGAGCCGAGCGCGAGCCCGACGCCGAGGAGTTCGGTCCCGACCGGTTCGGCGGCTTCGGCGCGGCGGGCAGCGCGGGCGCGGGACGGACGGGCAGACGCAGCGGTGGTGGAGCGGGCCATCCCCCGGTGAATCGGTCCGCCGCGTGACTCGATTCATGTGCGCACAAAGGGCAGGTTGGCACGGGCTGACAGCGCACGAACGAACGCGCAGGGCTTACTTCTTCCCGGCCGGGTCCACCGTGCGGCGCGCATCGGGTGCCGCGTTGCCGCCCAGCGCCTCCGCTGCGCGCCACCGCTCTAGCGTCTCGCGCGTCCACGCATGAGTGCGATCGTCGTGGCAGATGTTGCACGCGCTCTGAGGGCCGCCGGGACGGCGAACTCCAGTTGGTATCGAGAACGAGTGGCTGTGGACGTGGACGCTCATCATCTTCACGCCGTTGCTAAAGGCCAGCGTGCGCGGCATGTGGCACTCGACGCAGAGGTTCCCCGGGCCGCCGGCCGGGTGGCGAGAGTGGCGCGCCTGGGCTTCACGCGGCTCGAGATCGATGTGGCAGCTCACGCAGAGTTCGTTGTTCGTGATGGGCAGGCGCAGGTCGGCCCAGTCGTCGGTGCCGTGGGGGTCGTGGCAGTCCGAGCACCCGATGCCGGCGCCGTACAGCGCGGAGCCCTTGAACACCGTGACCGCCGTGCACGGGCTCATGTGAGAGCCGTCCGGATAGAAGCGCATCACCTCGCGCTCTGAGAAGGGGCGCGGATCGCGGCCCGGGTCGAGCGGGATGTGGAGCGGATCGCGTGCGAAGCCCGCGGGCCCCGGCAGCCACGTGCACGAGCTCTCCGTGAAGAAGTTGTGGCACTGGCCGCACGCATCCATGCGTCGGTCCAGGGTCTCGCGCTTGCCGTCGTAGATCGACGGACTCTTCTCGCCGGCGGCCAACATGGCGCGGTAGCGCTCGACGCCCACCTCCTCGACCGCGCGGATGTGGGTCAGCCCGGGGCCGTGACAGACCTCGCACCCCACGGCACCCTCAGCCCACTGTTCTTGGGCGGGAGGCAGGTTCCAGCGCACCGGCTGGGTGTACGGGATCGGCGCCTGCTCGGGGTACCACGGTCGGTCTGCGGTGCGGATGCCTGTGACGTGGCAGCTGCCGCAGGAACGTACATAGGGTCTCCAGCCGTCGTACGACCAAGCCTTCTCGGCGTCGTCCCAGAACACCGGCGCGACCCAGTGCTGGCCCGCGTCGTCCTTGACCACGTAGGGCTGGTGGAGGCGGTTGCCGAATGCGTAGATCACTTCGAACGTCGTGGTGGCCTCGACCTTGGGAAGAATGCCCGCCCGGTACGTGTCGGCGGCGCGCGGATCGCCCGTGCCGCCCTCCGCGACCGTGCGGTAGCGGATGTCGAGATAGAAGCGCTCACGCCCCGTGGCCTCATCGCGCGCCTTGTGCGGCGCCACGATCCACTCCCGACCCTGTTCATCGAACACCACCTTGCCGGTGAAGTCGCCGAAGACGGTCTCCGCGGTGGCGTCGTAGAGGGTGCGGCTGTGAAATGACCCGCGCCAGCGCGCGTAATCTTCTTCGTGACAGCGCTTGCACGCCTCGCTGCCCGTGTATTCGCCCCACGGCTCACCCGGATTGGTCGCCAGCCGTGAGGGGATGCGTTCGGGGTCGGGCACGTGAAAGCCCGCGAACACCTCGTAGGCACGCGCCTTGGTGTCGCTCAGGACCTCAGGCGCGGTCGGGCTGTCGCCGCCGCAATCAACCAGCAGGGGGAGCAAGGCCACGAGCAGGGCGAACAGCAGGCAGGCGCGCGCGAGCATTCGGGCAGTATCACTCCCGCTCGAGCAAACGCCGCGCGGCCTCCGCGATTTCGTCCGGTTCGGTCATCCGGCCGGGACCGACCTCGCCCTCCGCGAGCCAGCCGCTCTCCGGGCCGCTGAACTCCACGCCGTCGGCGCGCAACGTCGTGACGTTGGCCTGCACGCGCGGTGACGCCCACATCCGATGGTTCATCGCCGGAGCGATCAGGATGGGGCAGGTTGCCCCCAGGAACGTCGTCGCCACGATGTCGCCCGCGAGACCGTGCGCGAACGATCCGAGTAGGTTGGCCGTGCAGGGCGCGACGATCAGCAGGGCCGCCTCCTCGGTGGCGCGCAGATGATCGGCGGGCCCGCGGCCGTGCCCCGTGCCCTCAAACCACGTGGACTGCGTAAACACCGCGCGCTGGGTCAGCGCGGCGAACGAGAGGGGGCGCACGAAGCGCTCGGCGGCCTCGGTCATGACGACTTCGACGACATGCCCAGCCTGGATCAGCGTCGAGACGAGGTCGCACGCCTTGTAGGCGGCGATGCTTCCGCCGACACAGACGACGATGGGGCGCGTGGAGTCGGCCATGGAGGCGTGGTCACCCCGTAGTTACTGGGCTTCCTCGGACACCAACTCAATCTTGCCGGCGCGGATCTCCTCGATCGCGACGTCGATGGGGTTGTCCGAGCGGATGTCAACCAGGCGCGGTGCGCCCGCGACCAGCTCACGGATGCGCTTCTGGAGCAGCGCGGTCAACAGGAAGCGTCCGCCGACCTTCTGTTCGAGCTCGTCGATTACGCGGATTTTCTCTTCCATCACGCACTCCCTTGCGACCGCAGGTTCTCGACGCCGATCCAAGAGGCCAGCTCAGTGGCTGCGCGCTCCACGTCGTCGTTCACGAGGATCCGGTCGAACAGGTCCTTCTTATCCAGCTCGGAGCGCGCTGCCGCGAGCCGAGCCTCGATCCGATCTGGGGCTTCGTCCCCGCGGCCCCGCAGGCGCCGTTCGAGCTCCTCGAAGCTCGGGGCGTCCACGAACACGTACAGCGCCTGTACGCCGCGGTTCCTCAGGTCCTCGACGCCCTGGACGTCGATGACGAGCAAGCAGTGTCGCCCGGCGCTCCGGATCCGCTCAACGTTGTCCCGGGGGGTGCCGTAGAGGTCCCCATAGACCTCCGCTGGCGCCAGAAAGCCGTCGGCGGCCCAGCGGGCCCGGAATTGGGCCTCCGGGACGAACTCATAGTCGATCCCGGCGCGCTCTCCGGGGCGCGGCGCGCGGGTGGTGGCCGTGACCGCCCTGGCAAACCGGGCGTCCTCAAGCAGCCGGTAGGCGACGGACGTCTTGCCGGATCCGCTGGCGCCGGAGACGACGACGAGTTGGCCGTCCACACTCACTCTAGGTTCTGCACCTGCTCGCGCAGGCGCTCGATGGACCCGCGCAGGTCGATTACGACCCGGGCGAGCGTGAGGTCGCTGGACTTGCTGGCGATCGTATTGGCCTCCCGGTGCAGCTCCTGCACGAGGAAGTCGAGCCGCCGACCGACGGCGCCGCCGGTCGCGAGGAGCTCCCGCGCGTGCACGACGTGCGCCTCGAGGCGCGCGACCTCCTCGCGGACGTCGGACTTCTCCGCGAGGCTGGCGCACTCGCGGGCGAGCTGCGCGGAGTCCGGCTCCACGCCGCTGGGCCTGAGTAGGTCGTCGAGTCGCTTGCGCAGCCGCGCTTGGAAGGCAGTGGGGATCTCGTCGGCCCGGGCCGCGATCGCGGTCGTGGCCTCCGCGATGACGACGAACAAGCGCTCGAGCTCGGCGGCGAGGAGCTCGCCCTCCCGCGCGCGCGACTGCGCGAGGCCGTCGATCACGCCCTCGAGCGCCGCCCGCAGGAACGGCAGCAGCGTCTCGTCGTCCTCGGTCACGCGGGCTTCGCTGAGCACGCCCGGCACCGTGAGGACATCGCGCACGCTGACGGCCCCGAGGCCGTGAGCCTCGGCGAGGGCTGCGAGGCGTGTCGCGGCCGCGGCAAACGCCGCGTCGTGGATGCGCGGCGCCTCGGCCACACCGGTCGACGGACGGAGGTGCAGGTGCACGGACACGTGGCCACGCGTGAGGCGGCGGCCGACGATCTCCTCGGCGAGAGCTGTCGCGGCGGGCAAGGGGCCCTGCGCGCGCACCGTGGTCTTGAGGAAGCGGTGGTTGACCGAGCGGGCCTCGGCTTCTAGGCGCCCGCGCGGCGTCTCAAGCGCCAGCGTGGCGGCTCCGGTCATGGACTGGACGGGGTCGCCCACGGGGGACTGCGCGACGGGGCTACTTGTCCCCGTCGCTGTCCTCCCCGTCGTCATCCTTGGGCGCATCATCGCCGGGAGCATCGCCGCCCGGAGAATCGTCGCCGGGAGCATCATCGCCGGGATCATCGCCGCCCGGCGGCGCAACGGGAGCACTGCCGCCCGGCGGCGCAACGGGAGCACTGCCGCCCGGCGGCGCAACGGGAGCACTGCCGCCCGGCGGCTCGACGGGCGCACTATCGCCCGGCAGATTCTCCATCGAATCCACACCCTTCGTGGGGGTGGACTGGGCCGTGCTGAGTCCCGCGTACAGCAACGCGAGGCCGAGGAACATCGCGCCGACCCAGGCGGTCGCCGAGTTCACGGTGCCAGCCTTGACGCCGAACGTCTCGCTGCCGGCGCCGCCGAAGGCTCCCGCGAGGCCACCACCCTTGCCCTCTTGGGCGAGCACGATGAGGATCACGAGGAACGCGCTGATGATGAACAAGGTCATGATCGCGCCCTGGATCACGTCCCGGACGGCGGCGATGGTAATGAGCTCGTTGACGGACACGGCGGGCTCCAAGGGAAGACGAACGACGGTTGGGCGCTACGAGGCTGCGTACTGGATCATGGCCGCGAACGTGGCCGGATCCAGCGAGGCACCACCTACGAGCAGGCCATCCACGTCGGGGACCTGAAGGAAGCCGCCCATATTGGCGGGGTTCGCGCTCCCGCCGTAGAGGATTCTAAGGCTTGCCGCGCGTTCGGTGTCCGTATGGGCGACGTGGGCCCGGAGCGCCGCGTGGGCGGCGGCCGCCTCGGTCGGGCTCGCGGCGCGCCCGGTGCCGATGGCCCAAACCGGCTCATAGGCCAGTGTCAGGGGGTCTTGGGATGAGCGCAGGACGGCGAGCCCAGCGGCCAACTGCCGCAGGATCACCGCCTCGGTCTGGCCTGCCTCGCGCTCGGCGAGGGTCTCGCCGACGCAGAGCACAGGCTCCAAACCCGCCTCCAGCGCGCGCTGCATGGCGCCCGCGACCTGGGCGTCGGTCTCGCCAAAGACGTGCCGGCGCTCGCTGTGGCCGCAGAGGACGTAGCGGCAGCCCGCCTCGGCCAGCAT
>JAQBWE010000126.1 GCA_027625315.1 Planctomycetota bacterium | reverse complement strand
CGTCGACGGCGCCACACCGCCCCGCAGAGCGGGCTCTCCCGCGCGGCGCGCCGGCGTGCGCCGCAGGGGGCGTTCGTGGCACGGGCCGCCGTGGTTGCGGGGCGCTGTGTGATCCTGATCGACGATGTGCTGACCTCAGGGGCAACGGCGCGCGCGTGTGCCGTGGCGCTGCGTCGTGCCGGCGCGCTTGCCGTCGTCGTGGGCGTGGCATGTCGCGCCGAACGCGGCTCCCGGCCTTAGCGTGAGTGCATGGCCGAGGACGCACCCATCGTCGAAATGCGCGCTCCCTTCGTGGACGAGATCGTGGCCCGCGAGGTGGCCGACGCGCTCAACATGTGGTTTCGCTGGATTCTGACCGGCAGCGAAGACCCCGTGCCGGCCGCGTTCGAGTCGCTCGGCGTGGAGACGACCGACTACGCGTGGAGTCTCGAGGACGATGTGGACTGGGAGCTTGGCCCGCACGCGCGCGTGTACGCGACGGAGGTGCGGATCAGTCTTGGCACCCACGAGACGCACCTCCATCTCTCCGGCCTGCTACGCCGGCTCGGCGCCCTCTCCGTCCGGTGCTTACGGGACGGAGAGTTCTAGCCCGCGGAGCCGCTCACGCGTGAGGGCCACCGCCTCGGCGCTAACGTCCCCGACGATGGATCGGCGCCCCGCGGCGTGGGCGGCCACCGCGGTGGTGCCTGAGCCGCAGCACGGATCTACGACCAGGCCGCCCGGCGGCGCCGAACTGCGCACGATGCGGTCAAGCAACGCCAGCGGCTTCTGCGTGGGCCAGCCTGTGCGCTCGTGCGCCATGTTGTTGAGGGCCGGGATGTCCCACCAGTCGGGCGCCTTCTTGAGTTGGCCCGCGAGTCGCCGTGAGGAGGCGGGAATGCGCGCGGCCTCGAACCAGTGGCGCCCGGCCTCGCGCGCATACCAGAGCAGCGTGTCGTGCTTGCGGGGCCAGCGGCGCTTCGAGCTGCCGCCCAGGCCGTACAGCCATACGACCTCGTTCAGGAAGTGGTCGTAGCCGAACAGCTCGTCCATCCGGACCTTCACGTAGTGCACGGCGTGCCAGTCCAGGTGGACGTAGATGGAACCCGTCGGGGCGAGGGAGTCCCGCAGCGCTACAAGCAACGGATCGAGCCACGCGAGGTAGGCGTTGATGTCGCCCGACCACGCATCGGCAAAGGCGCGCTCGTCCCGGCCCGTCTGCGTGCGGCCCGTGAAGAACGGCGGGTCGAGGTAGACGAGATCCACGTCGCTCAGCGTGCGCGCCAGATCGAGGGCGTCAGCGTGCACGACGCGGGGGGTGGGGGCCTGGCTCACGGACCCTCAGCCTGCGGCCCGGGGCAGACAGTGAAGCGTGCCCTACTTGAAGGGGTTCTTGATCTTGGGCAGATCCTTTTTGAGGCCGTCGAGGAGATCCTTGACGTCGCCGCCAGCGGCGCCCGCCAACAGAGCCGCCATGTCGACGTCCGGGCGCACCTGCGGCGCGGCGAGTGTCCCCGTCACGCGCATGGGAATGCGGCCGTCTTTCAGCACCCGTCCGAGCTTCTCACCGCCCGAGCCGTGGAGCGTCAGGCCACTCGCGAGCTCCGTGCGCTGGTCGAACGTGACCGTGCCCTTCATGTCCACCGAGAGCGTGGGTCCCGTCAGCTGCGTGCGGTCGACGTGCACGACCCGGTTCGCAAACCGGAACTCAGACTCGAGGCTCGAGAAGGTGAGCGACTTCGTGGCGCTCTCAAGCACGCGCCCAGCCTCCGGCACCGCGATCTTGAGACCCTGGATCACCTGCCCGAGACCGCCGCCGCCCGCGCTGCCAAACAGCGTGGAGTCTTTGATCTGGCCCTGGGCCATCGTGAGGCGCCCCGTGCCCGGGAGGCCATCCATGAGGACGGGGTCGTCGACGGACGGCGACGCCGCTTCCACCCGCGCATCGAGCAGGCCCGAGAGCACCGCGACGCTGCCTCCAGAGGGCAGCAAGGCGGGCAGCGCGAAGGAGAGCAGCCGGCCCAGCCCGCGATTGGTGAGAACGCCCGAGGTGTCGACGCCGGCCATGTCAGCCTGCGCACTCCACGGGTAGGCGGGCGTGCCCGGCGTCACGATGCTCTGCGCGAACACGCGGCCGCGATTGAGGACGGTCACGACGCCCAGGGTGATGGGCTCGGCGCGAGTCGCCCGAGCCACGGTCGCCTTGAGGTCCTGCGCCGAGAGGCCTGAGGTCTGCCACGAGCCGAGCACGAGTTCGCCATCGAGCAGGAGCCCGGCGAGATGCGAGCCGAGCGGACCGCGCGCCGTGACGCGCCCACCGAGGCGGCCCGTGCCCTTGAGGTCTTCGTAGCCCGTGCCCAAGAACGCGGCGAGCGTGGGCGCCAGTACGGCGGCATCGCCCTCCAAGCGCAGCATGCCGTCGAGTTCGTTCGCGGGTGCGGCGCGGTACGTCGCGCCGGAGGCGTCGAGCACGAGGCCCGTCGCCGTGACCTTGAGCTCCTCAAAGCGGTGGACCTCGCCCTCAGGCGCGAGCCACGCGTTGGCGCGCACGCTCAGGCGCTTCTCGTTCGCCGTGGGGGCCCCCGGCTTCTGCTGGAACACCAACTGGTCGACCTGGGCGATCGCGTCCAGCCGCTGGCCAGCACCCTCAGGCGCGAGCTTCACCCGCGCCTGCAACATGCCCGCGAGCTGCGCGCCGGCATCCAGCCCGGCAAGCGCGCCGACCCACGGGCGCGCCCGAGCGAGATCCACGCCGACCTGGCTGTCCACCTGCTCGAGCGTCGTGCCGCCTTCGTCGCGGCGTAGCCGCAGCTCGACCGTGCCGGAGAGCCCCATGCCCTTGAGGTTCGAGACCTGAGCCAGTGTCGACTTGCGCTCGTTGCGCACACTGAGCGTGGCGTCGAGATCTGCCGGTGTGCTTAGACTTGCCCACGACGGCGGGAACGTCACGCCGCGCAGCGCGAGCGTCGCGTCCACCTGCATGGCCTCGACATCGCCGCGGCCCGTGCCGCCAATGCGCAGCGTGCCCCCGAGCCGCTCGCCGGCTTCGAGGGGCAGGCGCGTTGCTAGCAGCGCCGAGGCGGCGCGGAGGTCCAAGACCGCGTCGAAGCTGCCGTCGAGCCAGAACCGGCCGGCCTCGTCCTTGCCGAGGGAGAGCGCCTGCGCGCCCTCGCGTAGGGCCAGCGCGAGCAGCGCGGACTCGAACTGCTCGATGCGCAGGGTCCAGCCGCCTTCAGCCGACTGCTCGACGCGCAGCCGGGCGTTGATCTGGCGCTCGGTGTAGCCACTCGGTAGGTGCTCTGAGGGGTGCAGCGCGAGACTCGTCACGCCGAGTCGCGTGTCGAGCGCGAGTGCGCGATCCCCGCTGCCGTCCAGGTCGAGCGTCACGGCGCCGCCGCCCAGCATGTCGAGGGCGGGAAACAGCGCGCGCAGAGCGCCGACGCGCGCGAGATCCGCCCGCGCGGTGACCTTGCCCTGGACGCGTACTTCGGGCTCGAGTTGCGCCTTGAGGGTGTCCTGCAGGGTGATCTGCGCCGTGCGGCCCGCTTCGAGCTTGCCCTGCTCGACTCGGATCCAGCCTTCGGGGTGGTAGCTGCCACGTGCGCTCAGCACGACGCTCGGCTCGTGATACGGCGACTCGCCCACGCGCGGGTCGAGCACGCGCAGATCGGCCAGGGTGATGTCGCTCTCGATGTTCGTCGCGCCCGCGACGCTCGCCAGCACTGCCTTGGCTTGCAGGCGCTCGATGCCCACGATCACACCGTCGGCTGAGTGCACGCGTAGGCCGGCCACGGCGCTGTCGAAGGTGCCCGCAAACGTGCCGTCCGCCGCGCGCTCGCCCTTGCCCTGCACCTGCACGGTGCCCGCGATCTTCGCCAAGGGCGTGGCTGCGCGGACCAGCGGATCAAGTTTGGCGAGATCAATCGCCGGCACGTCCAACTCGAAGGGCAGGGACCCGTCCGCACGCTGCGTCGCCGAAGCGACCACGCGCGCGTTGCCGCCGCCGGCCGCCGCGTCCTCTGCCGTGCAGCGCAGCTCGACGAACGTGCTGCCGTCGGCGATGGTCAGGCCGATGTCCATGTCGCTGAGCGCGGCCTCGGTCACACCACCTTGCCCATGCGAGGCGATGCGGCCGCCGATCACCGTGAGACGCAGCTTGGGCTTCGCTCGGTCGGTCGTGTCGCTCGGCTCGTCATCGCCGGCGAGCTTCTCCGCGACGCCGTCGGCGTTGCCCGCGCCTGTGGCGGAGCGGCGGAACGTGAGCCGGGGCGCCACGACCCGCACGGCGGCGTCGATCTGGCCGCCGATGGCGCCGAGCACGTCGAGATCCACGTGCACCTTCGCCACGGTCGCGAGCGGGCCATCGAACCCGTCGGGGGAGTGGATGGTGATCCCCTCGAGGTCGATGCCCGTGAACCAGTACGCCGACGCGGCGTCGATTTCGACGCGCCGACCGACGCGCTCGCCGATCGCATCGGCGAGCATGCCGCGCACAGGCGGCAGGCGCACGGCGAGCGGGGCAAGGGCGACGAGCGCCACGAGGACGGCGGCGCTGATCAGGAGGCGCCGTCGGAGGCGCGCGGGCTTGGGGTTACTCATCGGTTGGGCTCCACCCCCTAGTTTCCCAACGAACCAGGGCCGCGCCAGCCTGTGCGTGAGGGTGCCCGCGCTGGGCTATTCGGCGCGCTCGATGCGTAATTCGAGACGCCGGAGCAACCACACCGCGAGCGCGCCGAGGGCGAACCACAGGAGGACGGCGAGGAGGTTGTCGCCGATCGCGACGTTGTGCATCGCGCCGCGGCCGACTTCCTTGAGGTCGTAGTGACTCTTCCACGGCCAGAGGGCGCGCAGGGAGCCCGCCATGAGCCCGGTCAACGCGGCCAGTGTTGTGTCGCGGTGGCGCCGCAGGAGGTGACGAAGCAGCGGCACGAAGAGAGCTAGTCCGAGGACGACTCCGGCGAAGAAGGTTCCCAGCCGCGCGAGGGCGGGTCCACGTGCCGCGTCGGCGCTTAGGTCGTGGATGGCCGTGGTGATCGTCGTGTACTGCCCGATGACCACGAGCACGAGCGAGCCGCTGATGCCCGGCAGCAGCATGGCGGAGATTGCGAGCGCGCCGCCGTAGAGCAGCATCCAGGTCTCCGGGGCCTGGGTGGCGTGCTGTAGTCCCACGGTCCACGCCGTCAGGATGGCGAAGCCGAGGGCGATGAGCACACCCGTCGCGCTGGGCCGCTCGATGCGCCGCCAGGGCTCGCGCAGGCTGAAGAGCACGAGCCCAAAGAAGAACGCGTAGCAGAGCGGCGCGGTGTCGTCTTGCCGCAATAGGCCCTTGACCTCAGAGGGCCCCACGAGGATGCGCGTGCCCACCCAATAGGCGCCTAGCACGCCCACGCCCAGCGGAACGAGGAACGCAAGGGCCCGACCAAGCTGGGCGCGCCCCTCGGCCGTGCGCACCGCGCGGGGTGTCCGCAGCACCGCAGCCAGCGACTCGATCAGGCGCTGATACACGCCGAGCACGAGCGCCACGGTTCCGCCGCTCACGCCCGGCACCGCGTCGGCGGCGCCCATGCACAGGCCGGCGACCGTGGTGAGCGGCCACGGCAGGGGGCGGGTCGGGGTCGGCTCGGGCGCGGCCATGGAGCCTCCTCTACCACGCACCCCGTAGTGGCCGCTCGCGGCGCGTGAGGGCTCAGCGCGCTGCGCGTCCACGCCGAGCCGCCGCACGATTGCGCCTACGTTCACGGGCCCAGCGCGCTAGACTCCCGCCATGTCGCAAGAACGTCGCCGCGCCGATCGCTTGCCGGTGGACCTCGCCGGCGAGCTGTTCCTCTCCGAGGGGCGGAGCGTACCCGTGCGCATCAAGAACGTGGGACCGCTGGGCGCCCTGGTGCAGATCACCGACCTCGAGGAGGCGGTCCTGGAGGGCGAGCGGGCTGTCCTGGACCATCCGGCCAGCATGGAGACCGGCGAGAGCACCCCTGACGACGAGCGCACCCGCACCCCTTGCTCCGTTGTGCGCGTCGAGCTCGACTTTCAGGAGCAGGGCATCAAGCGCGAGCTCGCCGTCTACTTCGACGGGGGACCTCCACCTGACGGCTACGTGGGTTAGGCGGGCGAGGCACTGCGCATGTCGAGGAGACGCAACTCCGGCGTGCGCGTTCCGCGCCACTCGTTCACCATCGGCGTAACCGCCAGGTCGATCGGGACGCCGGAAGCAGCGAGGTCGTAGAACGCGGACTGGCGAAAGCCGATGACGCGAATCGCGCCCGTGGCCTGCTTCAGCGCGAACGAGAGATGAGCCGAGGCATGCCCCATGAGGCGCGGGCGGCCGGCCACCTGAGCGCCGCGTACGACAAACACGGGCTCCGGATTGCCATTGCCAAACGGCGCGAGTCGACGGATCGCCTCGACGAGGCTGAGGCTCCAGTCGTCGGTGCCGGTCTCGGCATCGAACTCAATGACCCGTACAGGCGGTGCGCCGTTGCGCTGGGTGCTGACCGCGCGGCAGAACGCTTCCCGAAAGGCGGGCGCGTTCTCGTGCGCGATGTCGAGTCCCGCGGCGGCGGCGTGGCCGCCGTAGCTCCCGAGGTGCGCCGCGCTGTCGGTCAGGGCGCGGTGCAGGTCGACGCCGTCGGCTGTTCGGCACGATCCCCGTCCGCGGGCGCCGTCGAGCCCAATCACGACGGCGGGGCGCGCGAAACGATCCACGAGCCGCGCCGCGACGATGCCCACGACGCCCAGGTGCCAGCCCTCGCCCCACACGACCAGGGCGCTGGGATCGCCGTCGTCGACCAACTGCTGGGCCTCGGCCTCGGCGAGGAGCAGCACGCCGCGCTCGATCTGGCGGCGCTCTTGATTGGCGGCGTCGAGTTCGCGCGCCAAGTCGCGCGCGCGCGCCGCGTCGTCGGCGGTGAGCAGCTCGATGACGAGTTCAGGCTTCCCGAGGCGGCCCGCGGCGTTTAGGCGCGGGCCGAGCTTGAACCCGACGTCTTCGGTGGTGAGGGGCAGGGCGCCAACCTCCGCCACCTCGAGCAGGGCCTGGAGCCCGGGATGCGGCGAGCGGCGAATCGCCGCGAGGCCGGCCGCGACGAGCAAGCGGTTCTGGCCGCGGAGCGGGACAACGTCGCACACCGTCGCGAGGGCGACGAGTCCGATGGCGTCGCGCAAGAACGCCTTGAGGGCCACGGGATCGACACCGTGGCCCTTGAGACGATCCGCAACGGCCCACGCGAGCTGGAACGCGAGTCCGCAGCCGCACAGATCATGCGCCCCCGCGTCGTCGAAGTTCGTGCCGACTGCCGCGAGCCGCGGGTTGAGGATCGCCAGTGCCGGAGGCACCTCGGCGCCAGGTAGATGGTGGTCCGTGATGATGACGTCGATGCCCAGCTCGACGGCCCGGCGAATGGGCTCGACGGCGGTGACGCCGTTGTCCACGGTCACGATCACATTCACATCGTCGGCGGCGAGTCGCTCGATCGCGTCGATGGAGAGACCGTACCCGTCGCGCTCGCGGTCGGGAATGGCCCAGCGCACCTGGCTCTCGGCATCACCCGCCGCGAGCCGGAAGAAGCGCACGAGCAACGCCGTGCCGGTCATGCCGTCGACGTCGTAGTCGCCGCACACGGCGATGCGCTCGCCGGATCGAAGAGCCCGCGCCAGGCGTTCCGTCGCCGTATCGAGATTTGGCAAACCCTCGGGAGGGGAGAGGTCGGCTAATCTCGGGTTCAGGAACGTCCTGGCGCGGGTTTCCGTGTCCACGCCGCGGAGCCAGAGGAGTCGCGCCACGACGGGCGGGACATCCAAACGAGCCGCGAGGCGCGTGATTTCGTCTTCAGGCTGCGGACGCGCGACATCGCCGCGCGCACGCCATTCAACGGGCAGAGCCGCACCGCTCGAACCGGAGCCCTCCCGCTCCGAGCCCGACGGGCCGGAAGAAACACGCGTCTGGGATATGCGCACGTGTCCTCCGACCGCTAGGATCTGCTTCGCCCGTGGGGCCCGTTCTGGACCCCGCGCGACACGGTAGCCAAGCGCACCGACGCCGCCCGGAGCCCGATTCCCAGCCTATGAGCACAGCCACGTCCCAAGTCCGCCGCGTCATTCTCGGCACCGCCGGCCATATCGATCACGGCAAGACCTCCCTCGTGAGCCGCCTGACGGGCACGTGGACCGACACGCTGCCCGAGGAGCAGGAACGGGGCATGACGATCGACGTCGGCTACGCCGCGTTCACGATGCCCGATGGCACCGAGGTCGGCCTGCTCGACGTGCCGGGTCACGAGCGCCTCGTCCGGACGATGGTGGCCGCGGCCACGGCCATGGACCTCGCGCTCCTCGTCGTCGCCGCCGACGACGGTCCGATGCCGCAGACCCGCGAGCACATCGAGATTCTCGACGTGCTGGGCGTGAAGCACCTCGTCGTGGCGCTCACGAAGTGCGATCTCGTCGACGAAGAGACCATCCTCATGGCCGAGGAGGAAGTGCGCGAGATGCTCGCGCCGACCGGTATGGCGGGTGCGCCGATCGTGCAGGTCTCGTCCGAGACCGGCGCGGGCTTTGACGACTTGCGCGCGGCCATCGCGACGGTGATGCCGCCGGCGAGCGAGTATGCCGACGACCCGTTTGCGTTCCGCATGCCGGTCCTGCGGCGATTCCACGTACCGGGCCTGGGCGCCGTGATGACGGGCATTCCCATCAGCGGGCGCATCGCCGTGGGTGATCGCGTCGACGTGCTGCCGCGCGACTGGACCGGCAAAGTGCGCGCTATCCAGGTGCATCACCGCGACGCGGAGCACGCCTCGCGCGGCCATCGCGCCGCCCTCGCGCTCAGCGACGTGCCCATGGCGAAGGTCAAGCGCGGCATGATCCTCGCGGCGGCGGGCGTCCTGCGTCCCGTGCATCGGCTCGCGGCGCGCGTACGCGTTCTCGCCGGCGCGCGCAAGCCGCTGGCGCACGCCGATCGCGCCCGGCTGCATGTCGGTGCCGACCAGGCCGTCGTGAAGATTCACCTGCCGGCCCGCACGCCCATCGGCCCCGGGGAGTTCGGGCTCGTCGAACTGGAGTCGACGACGCCGCTGTGCGTGGCGCCGGGCGATCGGCTCGTGCTGCGCGCCGAGAACGCCTCCGGCACGC